>NZ_JBBIAB010000002.1:300000-495270 GCF_039634785.1 Tistrella mobilis
CATCATGGCGGGCGACCAGCCGGTCGGCGGCCCGGCCGAGGCGGACCGGGTCGAGCGGACCGGTGATGGCGAACACCGCTGCCGGATGCAGGGTGCCGGGATCGGCATCGCCGCGCATCTGAAGCGACCAGAGCCCGCGCTGGAAGGCGGTGAGCGGCACGGCCTCGCCGGGCCGGGGGACAGGCTGCGCGTGTTCGGCTGCAAGCAGGTCATAAATCGGCATGCGCAGCCGGAGCAGCGCGGCGCGCAGCGCTGCATCGGTGACGGGGCCGGCGGAGGCGATCTTCAGCCGGCCTCCCGCTGCGGGGGTGAGGTCGATGCCCAGGCTGCGGCAGCGGTCGAGCAGGGCCGCCGCTTCGGCCATGTCGCGGGTGTCGTGCGGATGCGCCATCAGATCAGCTCCTCGACCACGGGGGTGCGGGCATCGAGTGCGGCCGCCTGGGCGGCCAGGGTTGGATGGGCGAAGACGAAGCCGGCATCGGGCGCGCCCGAGAGCACCGCCAGCCGGGCGGCGGCCAGCGAATGGCCGCCCAGGCCGAAGAAGTCCGAGAACCGGCCGATCGGGGCCGATGCGGTCGTCGCCGGCAGGACAGCGCGCCAGAGCCCGGCGAGACGGATTTCGGTCGGGGTCTCGGGCGGTGCCGGCGGGGCTGCGGCCGGGTCCGGAGCGGCGGCCATCAGGGCCGCCAATGCCGGGCGGTCGAGCTTGCCCGCCGGACCCCGCGGCAGGGCATCGACCACGGCAATCCGGGCCGGAATCGCCGCCGGGGTCAGCCGGCCGGCGAGATCGGCGCGGATCGCTGCCGGATCGACCGGCCCGCCGGTGACGGCGGCGGCCAGAACGCCGTCGGTCACGATCACCGCGACCTCGCGGCCGGGCAGCAGCGCGCGCAGGGCAGATGCGGTTTCGGCCGGATCGACCCGCTGGCCGCGGATCTTGACCACGCCGTCGGCGCGACCCAGCATAACCAGCCGGCCCTCGGCATCGATCAGCCCGCGATCCCCGGTGAGGCAGAGGCGGGTGCCGTCTTCGGTGACAGGGAAGCGGGCGGCGGTGGCGCGGGCGTCGGCGTCGTAGCCGATGGCGAGCACGCCGCCGGTGATCGCGACCCGGCCGGCCATGCCCCGGGGCAGGACGCGGCCGGCGGCATCCAGGATGCGGATCCCGGCCCCGGCGAGCGGCTGGCCGGCAGGGACGGGATCTGCGGTCGCCCCGGTGGCATCGAACCAGGCGGCATCGGCCGTGACCTCGGCAGCGCCGTAGATGTTGATCAGCCGCGCCCCCGGCGCCGCGATCCGGCGCCAGCGATCGATCAGCGCCGCAGGCAGGGCCTCGCCGCTGCTGGTCCAGAGCCGGACGGTGCCGAGATCCGCCGGATCGGCGCTGTCGCAGAGCACATCGAGCAGGGAGGGCACCACCAGCAGACGGGTGGCGCCGGTGGCCTTGATCCGTGCCGCCAGACGGCGGGGATCGCGGCCGTCTTCCGGCGGGCAGAAGGCGAGCGGCGTGCCTGCCATCAGGGGCGAGAGCAGTTCGGCGACGGCGTCGACGAAATCGACCGAACTGCGGGCCAGCACGCGGTCATCGGCGGCATGGGGGAAGGTGGCCTCGCCCCAGGCGAGCCGGCGGGCGATCGCGCCATGGGAGAGCACCACCCCCCGGGGTGTACCGGTAGAGCCGGAGGTGTGGATGATGACCGCCGGGGCCCCGGCGTCGATGTGCCGGGGGGCCGGTGCCGGCGCGTCCGAGGCGAGGGTGGCCGGATCCTCCGCCACCAGTTTCGGACGCAGCCGGTCCAGGATTGCCGCCCGCCGCGCCGGCGGCTGGTCGGGACCGATCGGCACCACCACCGCACCCAGACGCCAGAGGCCGAGCCAGAGGGCGAGCATGCCGGCCGAGGGGGCAAGCGGCACCACCACCCGGTCGCCGATGCCGATCCCGGCTGCCGCCAGGCCGCCGGCGAGGCGGCCTGCATGGGCGTCGAGCGTCGCCGCATCGAGCACCGGCCGGCCGTCGGTATCGATCAGGGCGGTGCCGGGATGGCGCGTACAGCGCCCGACCCAGAGGCTGAACAGATCGGTGGTGCCGGGGCCGGCAGGGTCGGCTGCCGGATGCATTGCGGGCTGCCCGGGATCGAGAGCCGAGACCGGCCGGGTGGGATCGGCCACCGCTGCCGCCAGCACGGCGGCCAGATGGTCGAGCAGCAGCCGTGCGGTTGCCTCGTCCACCACGGCCGGGGCATGGGTCACCCCCAGCCGCCAGCTGCCATCGGGGGCGGCACGAACGGCGATGTCGAGATCGAGATGGGCGCGCGCGACCAGCGGCCGGGCGATACCCAGCGTCAGCCCGCCGGCCCGGCGCAGGGTTTCGGCCAGGCCTTCCTGAGCCAGCGAGATGTCGAACAGCGGGTGGCGGCGCGGATCGCGGCCGGCACCGGTTTCGGCCACCACCCGTTCGAACGGCGCAAGGCCGTGGCTCCAGGCATCTGCGAGCGCGCGGCCGGTGCGGTCGACCAGCGCGGTGAAGGCGGGATCGTCGCCGGTGTCGATCGCCAGCACCAGATTGTTGACCATCAGCCCCGAGGCACCGTCGAGTTCAGGCCGGTCGCGCAGGCCCAGATGGGTGCCGATCACCACGCGATCCGCCAGCGGTGCCGCATCCGCCGTCCAGCGGGCGAGCAGGGCGACGAGCCCCGCGGTCACCGCGGCATAGGGCGTGGCATGCACCCGGCGGGCGATGGCGCCCAGCCCCTCGACCACCGCGGCATCGAGCGGCCGGTCGAGATGATGCCCGGCGAGCCCGCGGCGCGGCGGGCGCGGACGGCCGGTTTCGATCACGGCGGCGGCGGGCACCGCCTCGCCGCGGCCGAGGCGGTCGGCCCACCACCGGACATCCCGGTCCTGGGCCGATCTGACGGCGGGCAGGGCTTCCCAGGCGGCATAATCGAGCGGCTGGATGGCAGGTGCTGCGACCGGCCGGCCGTCGAGTGCCGCAGCCAGGCGATCGAAGGTGGCTTCCACCCCCATGCCGTCGATGGCGGCGTGGTGGACCGAGAAGACCAGCAGCCCGGTTCCGGCGCCGGTCAGGATCAGCCGCAGGCGGGCGGGGCGGTCACGGCCAAGGGCGAAGCCGGTGGCGGCATCCTGCCGGGCAAGCGCCTCTGCCGCGGCACTGGGATCGGCCGCACCCGAGACGTCGTCGACCAGCAGTGCCGTCACGGGGGCCGGGTCGACATGCTGTTCGGGGCGGCCCCGATCATCGCCGACGATGCGGGTGCGCAGGGCCTCGTCGGCGGCGAGCACCGCGCACCAGGCCTGGTCGATGGCGTCGGGGTCGATCCGCCTTGCACCCGGCTCTGCCGTGACCGGCAGCGCGAAGGCCAGGACATAGGCGGTGGTGTCACCGGTCGCCAGTTCCTCCAGCCAGAGCCGGGCCTGGGCGGTGGTCGCAGGGCCGCGATCGGGGCGCGGCGCCGCCAGGGCGGTGACCTGCGGCAGGGCGAGGTCTTCGCCCGTGGCATCGCGGCCGGCGGCGATCAGCCGGGCGAGGGCCCGGGGCGATCCGGCGCGGAACACGCTCATCACGCTGGCGCCGGCCACCTTGCCTGCCACCAGCCGGCCATAGAGACGGATCGCCGTCAGACTGTCGCCGCCGGCATCGAACAGGCTCCGCTCCGGATCGGCGGGCGGTGCCCCGAGGATCTCGGTCCAGGCGGCATCGACCGCGCGCTCGGCCGCGGTGGCCGGCCAGCCGCCGGTGTCGGCGGGGCCGGACGCGGCATCGCTTTCCAGAACCAGTGCGGCGAGGGCGGCGCGATCGACCTTGCCATTGGCGGTGAGCGGCAGCCGGTCCACCACCCGGATCGGCGCCGGGATCACCTGCCGGGGCAGCCGGCCGGCCAGCCAGGCGGCCAGGATCTGCGGGTCGGGGATCTGCGGGTCGGGGGTCTGCGGGTGGGGGGGCGCGCCGGTTCCGCCATGGGCGGCAGTGACGACAGCTGCCAGCCGCCCGATCCGCCGCCCGTCGCCGGTGGCCAGCGGCAGGGCAATGGCGCGCCCGACGCTGTCATGGGCGGTGAGCTGGGCTTCGATCTCGCCCAGTTCGATGCGGATGCCGTTGAGCTTGATCTGGCCATCGGCGCGGCCGGCGAATTCGATCCGCCCATCGGGCCGCCAGCGGCCGAGATCGCCGGTGCGCATCATCCGCTCGCCGGTCACCGGATGGGGCACGAAGACCCGGGCGGTGCGTTCGGGGTCGTTCAGATAGCCGGGCGACAGGCCGGCGCCGGTGGCACACAGCTCGCCGGTGACATGGTCGGGACAGTCGCGGCCGGCGGCATCCAGAATGTGATAGCCGGAATTCCGCGCCGGCCGGCCATAGGGAATGCTGGTCCAGGCGGGATCGGCCTGCCCGACCGGCTGGAACAGGTTCCAGATCGTGGTCTCGGTGGGGCCGCCGCTGCCATACAGCCGGCAGCGCGGCGCCAGGCGTGCCAGCCGGACGGGGGTGTCGAGGGGGATCCAGTCGCCCGAGAGCACGGCGATGCGCAGATCGGGGAAGGGCGCCGCCAGCCCCAGCGCCCCGGCATGATCGGCCAGCATGGTGACCATCGCCGGGACGCTGTTCCAGAAAGTGATCCGATGGCCGGCGGCAAGGTCGATCCAGTGGCCGGGGTCGCGGGCCCGGTCCGGGTCGGGGAAGACCACCGCCACGCCGATCGCCGGCATCAGCAGGGCTTCGACCAGGCCCAGATCGTGATGCAGCGGCGCAAGCGCGATTGCGGTGTCGTCGGGGCCGAGGGCGAACCGGTCGCGGATATCGGTCGCGAGGTTGAACAGCCCGTCGCGCGGGACCATCACCCCCTTGGGCGTGCCGGTGGAACCCGAGGTATAGACCAGGGCTGCCAGCGGTCGCGCCGGATCGGGCGCCGCCAGGCCGTGGCCTGCGGCGACCAGCGCCGGATCGATCGGGCCATGGGCGTCGATGATCATCCGGGATGGCATGCGTTGCCCGGCGCCGTCGGGTTCGGCCGTCCCGCCGTCGACCAGCACCAGCCGGGCGCCGCTGTCGGTCAGGATATGCGCGCGGCGCGCGGCCGGCAGGTCGGGGTCGACCGCGACCATCACCGCCCCCAGACGCTGGATCGCCTGGGCGGCGACCAGCCGGGCCGCCCCCTTGCGCATCATCACCGCCACCACGTCGCCGCCAGACAGGCCGGCCTTGGCCATCCGGGCGGCGGTCCCGGCGATCCTGGCTGCAAGCATCGTCCAGGACAGACTGCCCTTGCCGTCGGTCACCGCGATCGCGTCACCGAGCCGGGCAGCATGGCCGGCGATGGCGGCGTGCAGCTCGGTGCGGTCGACAGGGGCGGTGGTGGCATTGGCGGCGGCGCGCCGGGCAAGCTGGTCTGCGGGCAGCGGGATCGGGCAGGGATCGGCCCAGGCATCGTCTCCGGCGGCCAGGCCGCGGATCAGCCCCTCCCAGCCGGCGAACATGTCGTCGACCAGACCGTCGGGAAACAGTGCGTCATGGGCATCCCAATGGCCGAGCAGGGTGCCGTCCAGCTCGTGATACTGGGTGTCGATCCAGACCTGGGGCGTCTGGCTGAGGGAATGGACCACGTCGCCGATCCGCGAGATCGAGGCCATCCACGACCGGGTCCTCGGATCGTCGGGATCGCCGGCGGCGCCGCGGGTGTCCGGCTCGTCGGTGAAGACGAAGGGGATGGTGCCGGCCGGGGCGTCGGGCGACAGCCGCCGCCATTCGCGCAGCACCCGCACGCCCGAGACCCGGGCATGGGCGAGATCGGTCCACAGCCGCTCCTGAAGCCGGCGGGCGCGGGCGGTGAAGGCGTCGTCCGCCGGATCACCGGTCGGGCGGTTGTCGACTTCGAGCAGGGTGAAGGTCGCGAATTCGCCGATGATGTCGGGCACGTCCGGGTGCAGGTCGCGCCGGTTCCAGCGCGGCACGTTGAGCATGAAATGCCGCGACCCGCTCCAGCGGTCGAAGACCTCGGCATAGGCGGCGAGCAGGGTGGAGGCGAGGGTGAGGCCGCGCGCCGCCGCCCGCCGCTTCAGCCCGGCGAGAAGATCGGCATCGATCCGCAGGCTCAACCGGCGGAAACGCGGCCGGCCTTCCGGCAGACGCGCCGCCCGTGGCACCGGCGGCGGGCCGGGCAGATGGGGGATGCGTGCCTGCCAGTAGGCGAGATCGCGGGCGAAGGCCGGCCCTTCCTCGGCGCGCCCCGCCGCCAGAATGTAGTCGCGGAAGCCGATCCCGGTGGTCCTGAGGACGGCATCGCCGTCTTCATAGAGGGTGGCGAGGTCGCCGAACATCACCTGCCAGCTGCGGCCGTCGATCGCCCAGCAGTCGATGCCGACCAGCAGGCGGACCACCCCGCCCGGCCGGCGCAGGGCACGGATCGTCCAGGTCGGCCAGCGCTCCAGATCGTGGCATTCATGGGACAGCTCTTCGCGCAAGGCCAGGAGCCGCGCCGCTTCGGCCGCGGGGTCCAGCGCGGTCAGATCCTCGACCGGCAGCGACCAGCGCGGCGGGTCGGCCAGAACCTGCTGGCGGCCGTCGGGCAGAACCACGGCCCGCAGCATGTCGTGATGGGCGACCAGCCGGCGCCAGGCATGTTCGAACCGTGCCGGATCCAGCCCGGCCCGTTCGATTTCCAGATAGATCCGGATCGCGACGCCGCCCTGTTCGAAATGATCGTCCCGCCCCAGCCAATAGGCCTGCTGGTTTTCGTTCAGCGGAAACGGGGCGTGGCGGTTGGCGGGGTCGGCGGTCACCTGGGGCTCGGCCTCGTCGATGCCGTCGCCGGCGCCGGACAGGAAGGCGATCAGCGCCGGTTTGGCGGATCTGAGCCTGCGGGCCAGATCGTCGGTCAGCCGGTCGCGCGGCAACTCGATCACCAGTTCGGCACCGTCTACGGCGATCCGGCCGCCTTCCGCGGCAACCAGGGAGACGAGCGCCGCCGCCTCGACGGACGCAGTGGCGGGAGAAGCCTGAACGGTCATGGCGGATCAGATCCTTACGGTCTCGAAATCGGTGGCGGCGGTGGTCGTGGCCTGTGGTGCATCGCCCGCCCAGGCGGCGGCGGCGAGCCAGGCGGCCGTCACCCGTGCGGTCTCGGGCGTCTGCAACAGGGCGATCGGCGGCGCGGTGCCGAAGGCGCGTCCGATCGCCGTCTGCAGCCGGGCGGCAAGCAGTGAATTGCCGCCGGCCTCCAGGAAGCCGTCATCGGCGGTGAAGAGCGGGTTGCGCAGCACCTCGCGGAACAGGCGGACCACCCGGCCGAGCGTGCCGGCCTCGATGGGAATGGCCGCGGCCCAGGCCTGTTCGGCGAGGATCAGCCCGGCATCGGGTGCCGGCAGGCGGCGCCGGTCGATCTTGCCGTTGACGGTGAGGGTGAAAGCCGGGACCGGCACGAACCAGGCGGGGATCATCCAGTCGGGCAGGCGCGTGGTCAGCCAGGCGCGCAGCCGTGCCGCCAGGGCCCGCGGCGGTTCCGACGGAGACGGTCCGGTCTCCACCCAGGCGGCGAGGCGCCGGTCGCCGGGGGCCACTTCCCAGGCGCCGACCAGTACCCGCGAGATGCCGGGCGCGCCCGACAGCGCCGCCTGGACCTCTTCCGGCTCGATCCGATAGCCGCGGATCTTGAGCTGGCCGTCGATCCGCCCGGTGACCCGGATCGTGCCCGAAGCCATGCGGATGCCGCGATCGCCGGTGCGATAGAGCCGGGCTTCGGGATCGTCGGAGAAGGGATCGGGGTGGAAGGCGGCACGGGTGCGGACATCATCGCCGACATAGCCGCGGGCGACGCCGTCGCCGCCGATCCAGATCTCGCCGGCCACACCGTCGGGGACCGGCTGCAGGCGGTCATCGAGCACATGGACGGTGGTGGCGCCGATCGGCCGGCCCGAGGCGACCGGTGTCGCCGGATCCCCGGCCGGGACCACCGGCTCCATGGTCGCGAAGACGCCGGTTTCGGTCGGGCCGTAGCCGTTGTTCAGGATCTCGGGCCCGCTCTCGGCCAGAACCCTGCGGAACAGCACCGGGTCGGGCGGTTCGCCGCCGGCATGGATGGCGCGGATGCCGGTGAAGGCGCCCGGATCCTGAGCCGCCAGGCCATGCAACAGGCTGGTTGCGATCACCATCGTGTCGATGCGGTGGCGGGCGGCATGGGCGCGGAAGGCTGCGGCATCCAAGAGGACCGGTTTCGGCACGCCGATCAGCGTCGCGCCGGTGATCAGCGTGCCCCAGATTTCGAGCGTCGCGATGTCGAAGGCCAGCGTCGCGGTCTGGGCAATGCGCCGGCCGGGGGCGAAACCGGCCATGTCATGGGCCGTGACCAGCCGGGCGATGCCGCGATGGGTCAGCGCCACCCCTTTGGGCACGCCGGTGGAGCCCGAGGTGAACAGGATCTCGGCCACATCGCCGCCGCCGGTACCGGGATCGGGCAAGACCTCGGGTGCGGGGGTTTCCTCCAGCGCCGCCAGCGGCAGGACCCGGGCGGTGAGGGCGGCGGCCCGCCCGGCCATCACCGCCGGGCGGCCATCGGCCGCGGGGCCGATGATCACGGCGCCGAGACCGGCCAGATCCGCGATCACCTTCAGCCGCTGGTCGGGCAGATCGGGGTCGAGCGGCACATAGACGCAGCCCGCCCGGACGATGCCGGCGATGGCGATCACCGCCGCTGCCGAGCGGGCCGAGAACACGCCGATCGCGGCCCCGGGCGGCAGGTCCTGGCGCATCAATCCCGCGGCGACCCGGCGGCTTGCGGCCTCCAGCCCGGCATGGGACAGCACCCGGTCTGAAAAGATCAGCGCGGGTGCCGCCCCGTATGTGGCCGCCGCCCGTTCCATCAGCCGGCCGAGGGCGGCATCGCGCGGCCAGGGCCGCGTGACCCCGGCTGCCGCGGCCAGAACCTGAGCGCGGGCCGGGCCGTCGAGCAGGCTCAGATCGGCGAGGCGCAGGGCGGTGCGATGCCGCCGGGCCGCAGCCAGATCCGCCATCACCTGATGGAGCTGCCGGTTGAGGGCTGCGGCGTCGGCAAGGTCGGGATCGGGGCAGGTGAGCTGCGGCCTGCCCGCCGGATCGATGCGCATCACCACTGCGGCATCCGCGGGTGGCGCGGCCCCGCCGTCGATCAGGACGCAACCTTCGCCGATCTGACGGGGGGCCGGCTCCTGCAGGGGCGCCGCCACACAGGGACGGGGGGCAAGTGCTGCGCGCACCTGGTCGACCGGTGTATCCGGATCGGCCGGAAGCAGCACTTCACCCACTCTGATCTCACCCGCCCCGATCTCACCTGACCGGCCGCCGGCATCGAGAATGCGCACCCTGCCGGTCGCATGACCGTGGGCCCGCGAGATGAGCGCCAGGGCCAGCACGGCATCCAGCCGACGTGCGGCGACCGAGGCCGGACGGGTGGATACGGAAGGCCGGGAGACGGAACGGGGCATGGGGGAACGTCCTCTGCCGGGGGCGGGAAATCAAAGGGGCTGCAACCAGGCTTTGAAATGCGTGCCTGCAACACGTCCATGTGGCTGAGACGTTTGCGTTGCTCGCGACCCTGACGTATTGAGCTATGCAATTAACGCATGGTTAACGCTGTTGCTTTGCATGAGACGCGAGTGCGAATCATTCGCAAAATGTCCGCCGAGGTATCGCAATACCCGGCGCTCTTCGCCCTTGCGGATCGCTCTGCACGCCAGGCTCGTCAGCGAGCGGCCGCCTTATGCCTCGCCTCCGCCCAGTCACCGATCTCCGTCATTTCCATGCCCGTCCGGCCGCCAAAGGGAGGACCACCGATGATCCGCGTCGTCCGCGCGAAGTTTCACGGCATCACCGTCACCGGTGCCGATCTCGACTATCACGGCTCGATCACCCTCGATCCGGAGCAGTGCGACCTGGCCGGGATCCGGCCGCTTGAATTCGTCGACATCTGGAACAAGGCGAGCGGCGCCCGCATCCAGACCTATGTGATCTTCGGTGAGCCGGGGTCACGCGCCTGCGTGCTGAACGGCGCCGCTGCCCGGACCTGTGCCCGCGGCGACCAGGTGATCATCTGCGCCTCGGCCTATATCGACGAGCCGGCATTGCATGCGATCGAGCCGGTGGTGCTGACCTTCACCCCCGACAACCAGGTGGACCAGGTGATGCGCTACCGGGTCCGCGAGACCGAACGACGGCGCTTCGATTTCGCGCTGGAGATGGGCGAGCGCAGCGCCCCGGCCAAGCGGCCGGTGAACCGGGTGGATCTGGATGCCTTCACCCACGACCTGCGCCGCCGCGGGCTGGATGATCATGCGATTGCCGATGTGGTCGCGCGGCATCTGAAGGCGGTTGCCTGAGGACCGGTTGCCTGAGGCGGCCGGAAAATAATCCGACCGGCGGACGTCAGGGTCGGACGTCCGGCGGACGTCACGACCCTGACGGCTGTTCGTCATGTCACCGCCCCCAGCTGAAGGCCGCAGATCATGACCACCACCTCGATCGCCGATCCCGCCGCCCGGGCGCGTCCGCCGGGGCTCGCTGCCGAAACCGGGGTGCTGGCCCGGCTGGCGGCCCCCATCGTCGTGGCGCAGCTCGCCTATATGGCGACGGGGGCGACCGATTCGATCATGGCCGGCCGGCTCGGCACCGGCGCGTTGGCCGCGGTCGGGCTGGGTGCGGCGATCTGGGTACCGGTCACCACCTTTATCGGCGGTGCGCTTTATGTGCTGCTGCCGCTGATCGCCGGCCATGCGGCCGCCGGCCGTGACGGCGCCGGCGGCCGCGATGCCGTGCAGGCCGCCTGGGGCGGCATTGCCATCGGCCTGATCGGCGCGCTGTTCCTGGCCTTCGGCATGCCGCGGCTGCTGCCGCATATGGGGGTGGACCCGGCGTTGATCGATCCGACGGCGGCCTATCTCGCCGCGGTGGCGCCGGGTGTGCCGCTGGTCGGGCTGTCGATGGCGGCGCGCTATTTCTGCGACGGCCATTCCGATACCCGCCCGGCCATGGTGACCGCGATCTTCATCGCCCTGCTGAACGTGCCGCTGAACCTGGTTCTGATGTTCGACGATGCCTTCGGTCCCGGCACCGGGGCCGGGCTGGGTGTGGTCGGGGCCGGCATATCCAGCGCGATCTGCATGGCGACCGGCGCCCTGATCCTGACCATGCGCGCGCTGACCGCCGGGCGCTATGCGCCGGCGCGGCGCGGCCCCGTGCCGCTGCGCCCCGATCTGCGCGCCATGCTGGGGCTGTTGCGCCAGGGGCTGCCGATCGGCCTCGCCTTTCTGGTCGAGTATTCGATGATGAGCACGGTGGCGGTGCTGATCGGCGGCATCGGCGCCGTGGCGCTGGCCGCCCATCAGATCGCCTTCAACGTGACCGTGGTGCTGTTCATGATCCCGGTTTCGGTGTCGATCGGGGTCAGCATCCGGGTCGGCGGGGCGATCGGCGCGGCCGATCCTGCCGCGGCGCGCCGCGCGCTTGCGGCCGGGCTGGCGCTGGGCTGCGGCCTTGCCATGGTCACGGCGGTGCTGGTCGTGCTCTTCGCGCCCGAGATTGCCGGTATCTACGCCGCCGATGATGCGGTGGTGGTGCTGGCGGTGCGCCTGCTGCTGCTGGCCGCGGCTTTTCAGGTGATCGATGCCCTGCAGGTGGTGCTGGGCGGTGCGCTGCGTGGCCGCGGCGACGTCAACCTGCCGCTGCTGATGATGCTGGGCGCCTATTGGCTGGTGGGCCAGCCGGTCGGCTGGCAGATGGGCGCCACCGAGGGGGCGGCCGGCTGGTGGTACGGCATCCTGGCCGGCATCACCACCATCGCGGGCCTGTTCGCCTGGCGCACATGGCGGGGCTTCACCGACCGCGCGCTTCGGCCCCTGATGGCGGCCGGTGGGGATATGCGGTCATG
The DNA here is from genome assembly GCF_039634785.1 of Tistrella mobilis. Classification (NCBI taxonomy): domain Bacteria; kingdom Pseudomonadati; phylum Pseudomonadota; class Alphaproteobacteria; order Geminicoccales; family Geminicoccaceae; genus Tistrella; species Tistrella mobilis. Next base: position 311,913 of record NZ_JBBIAB010000002.1, read on the forward strand.
ATCGAGCTGCGCCTCGCCCTGCAATACGTGCCGCTCGGCTGCTTCTACGGCTTCCTCTACACCGCCCTGCCGGTATTGCTCAGGGCGGGGGGCGCGGAAAGCGCCGCGGTCGGCCTGCTGGGCCTGCTGGCGTTGCCGACCGGGATCGCTTTTTTCTGGGCGCCGCTGATCGATCGCGGCGCCCGCGCCCCGGCCGCGGCGGCCGCCCGTCACCGGCGCTGGATGATCGTGACCCAGGTGCTGGCCGCAGCCGCGCTCGCCGTGGTGGCGGCGGTGGATCCGGCAGCGGTCGATCCGGGTGGGGGCGATCCGGGTGGGATGGGCGGGCTCGACCGGTCGCTTTATCTGATCGTGCTGGCGCTGCTGTTCGTGATCTCGATCCTGTTCGCCACCAAGGAGGTGGCGGCCAATGCGCTGCTGCGCGAGATGGCGGCGGGCAGCCCCGGGCTGATGGCCCGCGCCAACGGGCTGCGCGCCGCAGCGCTGTTCCTGGGCACCTGGATCGGCAGCGGCATGCTGACCGGCTGGTACGAGGTGATCGGCTGGCGCGACGCCTTCCTGATCACTGCCGGGCTCGGCATTCTGATGCTGCCGGCGATGATCGGGCTGGGGGCATGCGGCAGCCGGCAGGCCAGCGGACCCGCGACGGGTGCTCAGGCGGGAGAGGAAGGCCTGGACGGCGCCTTCGCCGCGCTCGGCCACATGCTGCGCCATGCCGGGGGGCGCCGGCGGATGGCCGGGCTGTCGATCGTGGCGGTGCCGCTGGCCCTGCCGGTTGCGATGTTCCCGGTCTTCCTGGCCGATGCCGGGCTGACCATGGAGCGGATCGGCCTGGTGCTGGGCGGGGGTGGCACCATCGCCAGCCTGGCGGCCGCCTGGGGGACCGGGCGGCTGGCGGCGCGCTTCGGCGCCGGGCGGGTGATGGTGACGCTGATTGCCGGCCAGATCGCGGCGCTGGCGGTCTGGACCGGCTTTGCGCTGGCAGCCGGCCGCGGCCTGGCGGTCGACGGCACGGCGCTGGCGGCGCTCGGCGTCGTCCAGCTCTCGGCCTATGCCGGCTTCACCGTGATCCTGAACATCCTGGCCATGGAGCGGGCGCGCACCACCCATGCCGGCACGGATATCGCGGTGCTGCGCGGCAGCTTCTACCTCACCGCCACGGCGGCCCACATGGCCGGCGGCTGGCTGGCCGACCCGCTCGGCTGGCCGGGCTATTTTGGTCTCACCACCCTGATCTTCGTGCTGGTTCTGCCGCTGCTGCGCCTGGCCGATCCATCGGCCTGCCGCCGGCCTGCCGGCAGGCCGGTGGCGTCGGGCGCGGTGGATTGAGGATCAGCGGATCTTTTCCGCAAACGACCAGGCGAGTTCGGCCAGCGGCACCGCCTTGCGGCCGACCTCTTCGGCATCGGCATTGGCGGCGGTGCCGTCCAGCGCGCGGCGGGCGATGCCCTGCAGGATGGCGGCCAGGCGGAACAGGCTCAACACCACATAGACATCCCAGGACGGCGAGGGCGCAAAGCCGGTGCGGGCCAGCCACATCTCCAGATAAGCGCGTTCGTCCGGGATGCCGGCGGCCGCGAAATCGGTGCCGGCCAGGCCGCGGAACAGGCCCGGGGCGATGCGCCAGGTCATCATGTGATAGGCGAAATCGGCCAGCGGATTGCCCAGCGTCGACAGCTCCCAGTCCAGCACCGCCACCACCCGGGGTTCGGTCGGGTGGATGATCACATTGTCCAGCCGGTAATCGCCATGAACCAGACGGGTGTCGTCTTCCGCCGGCACGTGCTCGGGCAGCCATTGGATCAGCCGTTCCATCGCCGGATTGGCCACGGTCTCGGATGCCCGATACTGGCGGGTCCAGCGGGCGATCTGGCGTTCGACGTAATTGCCGCGCCGGCCGTGATCGCCCAGCCCGATCGCATCCGGGGCGAGCGCATGGATGCGGGCGATGGCGTCGTTCATCGACGAAAAGATCGCCCCCCGCTCGGCCGGGGTGAGGTCGGGCAGGCGCGGATCCCAGAAAATCCGGCCGGGCACGAAATCCATCACATAGAACATCGATCCGAACACCGCCGGATCGGTGCAGAGCGCATGCACCGGCGGCACCGGCACGCCCGTGCCCTGAAGTGCGGCCAGCACCCGGAATTCGCGGTCGACCGCATGGGCGGAGGGCAGCACCTCGCCCAGCGGCTTGCGGCGCAGCACATAGGTTCCGGCCTCGCTCCGGATCCGGAAGGTCGGGTTCGACTGGCCGCCGGCGAAACGCTCCAGCGCCAGCCGGCCATGCCGGCCGGGAACGTGATCGGCGAACCAGGCTTCGAGGGCGCCGGTGTCGGGTGTCGCCGTGTCGGGCATCGTGGTCTGGGGGGCGGTGCTCATCGGGCGGAGGCTCCTGCGGCCTTGTTCTGGTCATCAGCTTACCCGCGGGTTGGTCCCGGTGCCAGGGGTTGTGGGAGAGGACGTCCCGGCGCAGACTGTGCACCCACAACCGGAGCCTGCCCCCATGACCTGGTCCCCCGCCCGATATCTGACCTTCGAGGCCGAGCGTACCCGCCCGGTGGTCGATCTGCTGGCCCATGTGCCGACCGATCCGGTCCGGAGCGCGGTCGATCTGGGCTGCGGCCCGGGCAATTCGACCGAGGTGCTGATCCGCCGCTTTCCGGGCGCGCGGGTAACGGCGCTCGACTCCTCGCCCGAGATGGTGGCGGCCGCCAGGGCAAGGCTGCCGGATATCGATGTCGCGCAGGATGATGTCAGCCGCTGGCAGGCTGCGGGGCCGTTCGACGTGATCCTGTCCAACGCCGTGCTGCAATGGGTGCCGGGGCATGACGTGCTGCTGCCGGCGCTGGTGGAGCGGCTGGCCCCGGGCGGCAGCCTGGCGGTGCAGATGCCCGACAACATGGCCGAACCCAGCCATGTGCTGATGCGCGAGACCGCGGCCCAGGGCCCCTGGGCCGAGCGGCTGGCGGGTGCCGCCCGCGCGCCCCTGCCGCCCGCCGCCTGGTATTACCAGCTGCTGCGCAACCTGGCGGGCCGGGTGGATATCTGGCGCACCACCTATATCCACGTCCTGCCCGGCGGGCCGGATGCGGTGGTGGACTGGGTGAAGGCCACGGGGCTGCGCCCCTTCCTGGACCCGCTGAGCCCGGCCGAGCGCGACGACTTTCTGAACCGCTACCGCACGAAGATCGCCGCCGCCTATCCGCCGCTTGCCGACGGGACGGTGCTGCTGCCCTTCCCACGCCTGTTCATGATCGCCACCCGCTGAGCCGGAGCCCCAAGCCCCATGTCCGACGACCTGATCCTTTACACCAACCCGCAATCGCGCGGCATGATCGCACGCTGGATGCTGGAAGAGGTGGGCGTCGCCTACCGCACCGTGGTGCTGGAGTACGGCGCCCCGATGAAGGCGCCCGACTATCTGGCGCTCAACCCCATGGGCAAGGTGCCGACCCTGGTCCATAACGGCGCGGTGGTGACCGAATGCGCCGCGATCTGCGCCTATCTGGCCGAAACCTTCCCCGAAGCGGGGCTCGCCCCCCGGCCCCATGAACGCGCGGCCTGGTTCCGCTGGCTGTTCTTCGGCGCAGGGCCGCTGGAGGCGGCGATCATCAACCGCGCGCTCGGCATCGAGGTGCCGGCCGAACGCGAGCGCAGCGTCGGCTACGGCAATTTCACCCGGGTGATGGACACGCTGGAGGTGGCCGTCTCCGCCAGCCCCTACCTGGCCGGCGACCGCTTCACCGCCGCGGATGTGTATCTGGGCGCCCAGATCGGCTGGGGCCTGCAATTCGGCACCATGGAACGCCGCCCGGCCTTCGAAACCTACTGGGCCCGCCTGGCCGGCCGGCCGGCGCTGGCGCGGGCGGGGGGGTGATCACGCCGCCGCTGCAGCCCGCCCCGCCACCCGCCCCAGCGTCACCGCGGTGAGCAGGCCGTTGCCCGACAGATAGCCGGCGGCCCGGGCGCCCGAGACGCCGCAGGCGGCGCCGCCGGCGGCGTAGAGGTTGGGCAGGGGGTGGCCGGTGGTGTCGAGGACGCGGGCTGCGCTGTCGACGACCAGGCCGCCCTGGGTGTGGAAGAGCGCGCCGGTGACCTTGACCGCGCAATAGGGGGCGGCGAGCGGGCGCGTGGTGGTGAAGTCGCGGCCGAAGGCGTCGGGGGTGGTGCCGGCGCGGGCGGAGGCGACCGCGTCCATGGTGCGGATGAGCGCTTCGGCGGGCAGGTTCATGCGGCGGGCGAGGGTTGGCAGGTCGTCCGCCGTGATCACGGCGCCCATGGCCTCGGCGCGCTTGAAATCTTCGAACTGGCGGGTGATGGCGGCGATGCGGCCGTCGAACACCGTCCAGGCGAGGCCGTCCGGCTGGCGCAGCACCTCGGCCGCCTGTTCGGAATAGCCGGTGGCCTCGTTGGAGAAGCGCTCGCCCGCCAGGTTCACCTGGATGCCGCCTTCGGTGATGGTGGCCCAGCTGATCAGGATGCCGGCCGGGTGGGCGACCGAGCCATGGCCCTGATGGCCGGGCAGATGGCGGGTGGCGGCGCCCAGCGCCTGGCCCCAGAGCAGCGCATCGCCCTTGTTGCCGTCATGGCCGAAATAGAGCGCATCGGCAAGCGACGGGATGTGTTCGCGCACCAGCGCCCTGTTGCCGCCATAGCCGTTGCAGGCCAGGATCAGCCGGCCGCAGCCGACCTCGTCGACCGAGCCGTCGGGGCGGGTGAAGGCGAGGCCGGTGATGCGGCCCGCCGCATCGGCATAAAGCCGGGTGACGGTCGCCTCGCACAGGATGTCGATGCCGGCGGCCTCTGCCGCGCCGCGCAGCGCATCGATCAACTCTTCGCCCGAGCGGGTCGGCAGGCCGTGCATGCGCCGGGCGCCGTGGCCCGGATAGCTGAAATCCGCCACCACCGAAAAGGGCAGGCCGTAGCGGTCGCCCAGCCATTCGATGGCGGGCCCTGCTTCGCGCGTCACCAGCGCCACCAGATCGGGGTCGGGCTCTCCCTTCGCCTTGGCCATGATGTCGGCGGCGAAGGCTTCTGCCGTGTCGGTGATGCCGGCGGCTTTCTGCCAGCGCGTGCCGGCGGCCGGGATCAGGCCGGCGGAGAGGGCGGTGGAGCCGCGCGGCACGACATCGCGTTCCAGCACCAGCACCTCGGCACCCGCCTCGCGCGCCGCCAGCGCCGCAACCAGACCGGCGGCTCCGGCGCCCACCACCACCACGGGCACGGTGAATTCGAACACCCTGGCGCCGTCCCGGATCACCTCGCTCACCATCAGCCTCCCTGCTTCCCGCCACCGGACCCCGCTGCCGGCAGCACCGCAACCTGTCCCATGTGACGGAGTGTAATCTGTATCAGATCTAATACAAGATTTGTCATACGGGGGCGAGGTGTCATAGGCTTGGCCGTGCCGGGCCCACCTCGGACGGCAGATCGCAGACAGGCTTGACAAGCCGCATATCGCGGTTCGAATAATACAGGCAGCTGTATCACGAATGGGACAGGAGAGGGGCCGCATGGCGGGGGTCGAGCCGTTGAAGGCACGCAGGCTCTACCTGCTGCTGCGTGACCGCATCGTCAGCGGCGAGGACCGCCCGCAGACCCGCCTGCCCAGCGAGCCGATGCTGGCCGAACAGCACGGCGTGTCGCGGGTGACCGTGCGCCGGGCGCTGGACAAGCTGGCCGGCGAAGGGCTGATCGAGCGGCGGCCCGGATCGGGCACCTTCGTGGCGGGGCGGCGCAACGAGGCGCCGGTGACCGCCGATTTTTCCAACCTGCTGACGCATCTGGTCGAAATGGGTCGGCGGACCGAGGTGCGCCTGCTGTCGTTCGGCTATGTGATGCCGCCACCGGCGGTGGCCGAGGCGCTGGGCCTGGCGGCGGGAGAGCGGGTGCAGCGGGCGGTGCGCCTGCGCCTGATCGACGGCACGCCCTTTTCGTATCTCATCACCCATGTGCCTGAACGCATCGGCGTGTCGTATTCCGAGGCCGAAATGGCCTCCACGCCGCTGCTGGAACTGCTGGAGCGATCCGGCATCGTGGCCGACCGCGCCAGCCAGACCATCGGCGCCGCGCTTGCCGGCCCCGATCTCGCCGAGGCGCTGGGGCTGGAAATCGGTGCGGCCCTGCTGTCGATGACCCGCGTGGTGCAGGGCATCGACGGTGAGGGCATCGAGCATCTGCACGCCTTCTACCGGCCCGATCTCTATTCCTTCCGGATGGATCTGGTGCGCACCGGGCCGGGGGATGCCCGGTCGTGGACACCGGTGGGGCCGGCCCGCAAGGGCGCCACCCGATCCCGCGGCCAGGCCGCGGCGCGGGCGGAGACCGAAACCCATCAGCGGCGGAGCACGGTGCGGCGGGGGAGCACGCCGCGCAAGAAGACGCCGTAGGAAGACGACGCCGTACAGAATGCCCGGCGCTGCATCGCGCCGGATGTCCGTCGCCGTCGCCGCCCCGTATTTGCCTGTCTTCCGTACCGTCATCCCGGCGGAGGCCGGGATCCAGGTAGGTAGCTGCGGGAATGAACGAGGTTCACGTGTAAAGGCCGTCATGCCGGGCCACGCCATGCATGCCGGCATCCCGGCCATTGCCAGGATATTCGCCGCTCTTCGCGCGGAGATGAACCTGGATCCCGGCCTTCGCCGGGATGACGGTGGAGGGGGTGTGTGCACGGCATGGTGAGGGCACGGCCCGACAATGACTGCGGGGCACGCTGAAGCGCGAGGATATGCCCACCGGGGCAGGGACAAGACCCCGGACCGGGACAAAGAACAATGACAGCGGCCGGCGGTGGGACGACGGCCGGCAGAGGAGGCACGATCATGACCTTGTTCGACAAATCGATCAGCCGCCGCACCGCGCTGAAGGGCGGGATGGCCGCGGCGGCGGTGATGGCGGCGCCGGCGGTGCTGCGCGCCGCCGAGCCGCCGGCGGTGAAGATCGGTGTGCTGCAGCCGGTGACCGGCGCGCTGGCGATGGACGGTGAATTCGGCCGCACGGGCGCCGAACTCGCCATCGCCGACATCAATGCTTCGGGCGGCATCAAGTCGCTGGGCGGTGCGAAGATCGAGATGGTCTTCGGCGATGCGCGATCGAACCCCGAAGTCGGCGTGCAGGAAGTGGAGCGGATGCAGAGCGAGGGCGTGGCCGCCGTCGTCGGCGGCTTCGCAAGCCCGATCTGCCTGGCCACCACCCAGGCGGCGGCGCGCTACGACCTGCCCTATATCGTCGATGTCGGCGTGTCGGACCAGATCATCAGCCGCGGCCTGACCAATACCTTCCGCTTCGCGCCCGGTTTCGGCATCTGCACCCGCACCGCGATCGAAAATCTGGTGCGGATCAACAATGCCGCCGGCCGCCCGGCCAGGACCGTGGCGCTGGTGCATGAAGACGGGCTGTTCGGGTCGGGCCTGGCCAAGCTGATGCAGACCGAGCTGCCCAAGCACGGCTTCGAGATCCTTGAGACCATCGCGGTGCCGACGCCGTCGCGCGATCTGTCGAACGTGGTGCTGCGGCTGCGCTCTCTGCGCCCGGATCTGGTGATCCCCAGCACCTATTACGGCGAAACCGTGCTGCTGGCGCGGACCATGCAGCAGCAGCGCGTGCGGCCGAAGGCGGTTTACGCCGTGGTCAATGGTGCGGCATCGAATATGCGCTTCGTGAAGGAATTCCCCGAAGCGGCCGAGAACATCATGGACGTGAACCACTGGCACGATCCGCGCAACCCGAAGAACGCCGTGCTGCAGAAGCGGGTGGCGGATGCCGGCAAGCAGTGGAACTACAACACCCCGCTCAACTATTCCTGCATGATGCTGCTGGCCGATGCGATCGAGCGCGCGGCGAGCGCGGATCGCACGAAGATCATCGAGGCGCTGGCCGCCTCCACCTTCCAGGACCATCTGATGCCCTATGGCCCGACGAAGTTCGAGGGCGGGCAGAACCAGGGTGCGGCCCCGGTGTCGACCCAGGTGCAGAAGTCCCAGATCCGGGTGGTCTATCCGGAAAGCTTCGCGGACGCCAAGCCGATCTTCCCTGTCGAGAGCTGATCCGGGCGACCGGGGCGGCGTCGGGCCCGCGCCCGCGCCGCCCCGGTCCCCGTTTGCCGAAACGGATCGCACGATGTACTCCCTTCCCATCGTCGCGGAAGCCATGCTGAACGGGCTTCTGACCGGTGCGGTCTATGCGCTCATCGCGCTGGGTCTGACGCTGGTGTATGGTGTTTTGCACATCATCAATTTTGCGCATGGCGCCCTGCTGACCTGCGCGATGTTCGCCGTCTGGCTGGTCTACACCGCCTTCGGCCTGGATCCCTATCTCGCGATCCTGCCGCTGACGCTGGTGTTCTTCGCCATCGGCTATGGCGTGCAGCGTTTCATCATCGGGCCGGCCGCCCATGGCGATGACGGCAATATCCTGCTGGTGACGCTGGGCCTGTCGATCGTGATCGAGAATGTGCTGCTCGCCGTCTTCCAGTCGGATACCCGGTCGCTGTCGACCGACTATTCCTTCCAGGTGGTGGAGCTGGGGCCGCTGCTGATTTCCCAGGCCCGGCTGTACGGCTTTGCAGGCGCTGTGGTGGTGAGCGCGCTGCTCTGGCTGCTGCTGGCCCGCACCGATACCGGCAAGGCGATCCGGGCGGTGGCGAAGGAGAAACTGGGCGCGCGGCTGGTGGGCATCAATGTCGCCCATGTCTTCGCCGTCACCTTCGGCCTGGGTTGTGCCACGCTCGCCATCGCCGCCTGCCTGCTGATGCCGACCTTCTACGTCAATCCGCGCGTCGGCGGCGCCTTCGTGCTGGTCGCCTTCACCATCGTGGTGCTGGGCGGCATGGGATCGATCACCGGCGCCCTGATCGGCGGGCTGTTCATCGGCGTGGTCGAAAGCCTGTGCGGGCTGTATCTGGGCGAAAGCCTGGGCCAGATCGGCATCTTCCTGATCTTCATCCTGGTGTTGCTGTTCCGGCCCACCGGTCTGTTCGGAGCCCGGGCGTGATGCGACGCGGCTATCTTCCCATCGCCCTGATTCTGGTGGTGCTGGCGGCCCTGCCGCTGGTCGTCACCTCCAACGTCATCCTCAACTTCGTCGTCTTCGTGCTGATCATCACCCTGGTGGCGCAGGGCTGGAACCTGCTGGGCGGCACGGGCGGCCAGTCATCCTTCGGCCACGCCGCGTTTTTCGGCACCGGCGCCTATGCCTCGGCCATCCTTCAGACCCGCTATGGCGTGAATGCCTGGGCGGCGATGGCGGCGGGCGTGATCGCGGGCGCCGTGGTCGGCCGGGTGATCGGCTATCTGGCCTTCCGCGCCGGGTTGCGCGGCTCTTACTTCGCGCTGGTGACGCTGGCCTTCGCCGAGGTGTTGCGCATTCTGGCCAATGCCTCGGGCTTCACCAATGGTGCGGCCGGCCTGCTGCTGAAGCTGGATGTCGGCTTCTGGAACATGCAGTTCAGCAGCCGCGGCGCCTTTCTGTGGCTGGCGCTGGTCTTCGTGGCCGCCGGCCTGGTGATCTGCCAGATGATCGCCAATTCCCGCTTCGGCGCCCAGCTGGTGGCGGTGCGCGAGAACGAGGAAGCGGCGCGGGCGCTGGGCGTGGACGTGCTGGCGGTGAAGCTGCGGGCGATCACGGTCTCGGGCGCGCTGACCGCGGCCGCGGGCTGCCTGTATCTGCAGTATTTCCTCTATATCGACGCCAACATCGCCTATGGGCTGTGGATTTCGGTGGAGGCGCTGCTCGCCCCCATGGTCGGCGGTCGCGGGCTGGTGCTGGGGCCGATCATCGGCGCCTTCACCCTGCACGGGCTGGGTGAGGCGACCAAGATGTTCACCGGCCGGGTGCCGGGCATCGATCTGGCGGTCTATGGCGCGGTGCTGGTGCTGGTGATCGCTTTTGCCCCGGGCGGCGTGCTGGGCCTGCTGCACAAGCTGGGTCGCGGCCGCCGCGGCGGCGGCACCGGAACCGGCGGGGAGGGCGCGTGATGCTGGAGGTTCAGGACATCACCATGCGCTTCGGCGGGCTGACCGCGGTGGGCGGCGCCTCGCTGAAGGTGGCACCGGGCCGGATCGTCGGGCTGATCGGCCCCAACGGCGCCGGCAAGACCACGCTGTTCGCGATCATCGCCGGCTTTCTGACCCCGACCGCCGGCCGGGTGGTGCTGGAAGGCACCGACATCACCGGGCGGCCTGCGCACGAACGTGCGAAACTTGGCATTGCGCGCACCTTCCAGATCGTCCAGCCCTTCGCCGGGCTGAATGTGCGCGAGAACATCGCGGTCGGCGCCTATCTGCGCCATGCGGGTGCCGCCGAAGCCCATGCCCGGGCCGAGGCCGTGGCCCGCCGGGTGGGGCTGGGCGAAGATCTGGACAAGCCGGCCTCCAGCCTGACGGTCGCCGGGCGCAAGCGGCTGGAACTGGCCCGGGCGCTGGCGACCGAGCCGCGGCTGCTGCTGCTGGACGAGGTGCTGGCCGGGCTGAACCCGTCGGAGATCCGCGACATCGTGCCGGTGATCCGGGCGATCCGCGACGAGGGCATCACCATCCTGATGATCGAGCATGTGATGCAGGCGGTGATGAACCTGTGCGACGAGGTCTATGTGCTGGCTCAGGGCGAGATGATCGCAGAGGGCACGCCCCGCGCGGTCTGCGTCGATCCGAAAGTGATCGAAGCCTATCTGGGCCGGGGTGCGGCCGAGCGGCTGAAGGCGGAAGGGGCGCGGCCATGACCGGCGGGCAATACGTGCTGGAGGTTGCCGGCCTGAAGGCCGGTTATGGCGGGGTCGAGGTGCTGCGCGGCATCGATCTGGCGGTGGGCGCCGGCGAGATCGTGGCGGTGCTGGGATCGAACGGTGTCGGCAAGACCACGATCAACAAGGTGCTTTCGGGCGTGCTGCCGGCGCGCGCGGGCCAGATCACCTTCGAAGGCCGCCGGCTGGACGGCGTGGATGCGGCGGCGATCGTCGAGGCCGGGCTGATCCAGGTGCCGGAGGGCCGCAAGATCTTCCCCAATCTCGACATCCAGGAAAACCTGGAACTCGGCAGCTATCGGCGGGCGCGGAAGAACCGGGCGCGCAATCTGGAGCGGGTCTACGAGACCTTCCCGCGGCTGCGCGAACGGCGGAGCCAGGCGGCCGGCACGCTGTCGGGCGGCGAGCAGCAGATGCTGGCCATCGGCCGCGGCATGATGGCCGAGCCGCGGCTGCTGATCCTGGACGAACCCTCGCTGGGCCTGTCGCCGCTGCTGGTCGAGGAAATGTTCACCCTGATCCGCCGGCTGAATGCCGACGGCATGCCGATCATGCTGGTGGAACAGAATGTGGTGCAGTCGCTGGAGATCGCGAACCGTGCCTACATCATCGAGAACGGGCTGGTGACCATGTCGGGGCCGGCGGCCGAGATCGCCGCCGATCCCGAACTGCGCCGCGCCTATCTCGGCCTCTGAGGAGCAGCCCCCCATGGCGATCGCCACCCCTGATGTCGTGCCGGCCTCGGTGCTGCTGGCCGAGCCGCGGCCGGCCTGGCTCAAGACCTTCGCCGAGGCGGCGACCGGCATCCGCTTCGGCGATTTCGACGCCGATCTGTCCGCCCAGGCGCGGCTGGTGGTGCTGGACTGCCTGGGCGCCATTGCCGCCGGCATGCAGGAGCCGGAAATGCGGGCGCTGACCGCGCGCCTGGCCCGGCGCGGCGGCACGGTGACGGCCCCCGCGGTCGGCGCGGGGCTTGCCCTGCGCGCCGATGATGCGGCGCTGGCCAACGGCATCGCCGGCACCATGCTGGAACTGGACGAGGGCAATTCCTTCGCCCGCGGCCATCCGGGCATTCATGTGCTGCCGGCCCTGCTGGCGGTGCGGCCGCTGGCCCGGGTGTCGGGCCCGGACTTTCTGCACGCCTTCGTCTTCGGCTACGAGGCCGGTGCCCGGATCGGCGCCGCGGCCCGGCTGCGCAATGCGCTGCACCCCCACGGCACCTGGGGCACGGTGGGGGCGGCGGTGGGGGCCGCCCTGCTGGACGGCGCCGGGGCGGAAGAGGTGATCGCGGCGATCAATGTCTCGTCCAGCCTGTCGGTCGGCTCCAGCCTCAGGACGATGCTGGAGGGGGCGACGGTGCGCAATGCCTATGCCGGCCTGTCGGCGCGCAACGGGCTGACCGCCTGGGATCTCGTCATGGCGGGTTTCACCGGCGAGACCGACGGCGTGCGCAGCGTGTATGGCGGCGTGCTGGCCGAAGGCTTCCGGCCCGAGGAGATGGTGGCGGAGCTGGGCACGCGCTGGGAAATCCGGCGCAACTACTTCAAGCGCCATGCCGCCTGCCGCTTCACCCATGCCGCCCTCGACGTGGTGGCGGGGCTGATCGCCGAGCACGGCCCCATCGCGCCCGAGGCGGTGGCCGGGGTGGAGGTGGTGACCTATGTCTGGGCGGCGCAGCTGGACGGGGCCCGGCCCGACAACATGCTGGCGGCCAAGTTCTCGGTGCCGTTCGCGGTCGCCACCATGCTGGCCCATGGGGCGGCGAGCGTGCCGGCCTTTCGGGCACCGGCGCTGACCGATGCGCGGATCCTGGATCTGGCCGGCCGGGTGACGGTGGACGAAGACCCGGCGATGACCGCCATGCTGCCCGACAGGCGCCCGGCGCGGGTGACCATCCGCCTGACCGACGGCCGGGTGCTGACGGGTGAAACCTTCACCAATCGCGGCGATGCCGTCGACCCCTACGGGCCCGACGAGGTGGTCGCGAAATTCATGGACCTGGCCACGCCCGTCTGGGGCGCGGCCCATGCCACCCGCATCAGGGAGGCGGTCGACGGCCTGGACCGGGCCGCCGATCTTGCGGATCTGGATGCGCTGCTCAAAGAGCCGGCGCGCGAGGAACAGTGAAATGAGCCTGAAACAGAGACTGACGACCGCCGCCCCCGTGGTCGCCCCCGGCGTCTATGATGCGCTGACCGCATCGATCGCAACCGCCGCCGGGTTCGAGGCGCTGTACCTGTCGGGTGCGGCGATCGCCTATACCCGCCTCGGCCGGCCCGATATCGGGCTGGTATCGATGAGCGAGGTGGCCGAGGTCGTCACCCTGGTGCGCGACCGCGTGCCGACGCCGCTGATCGTGGATGCCGATAACGGCTATGGCAACGCGCTGAACGTGCAGCGCACCGTACGCCTGTTCGAACGCGCGGGCGCGACCGCCATCCAGCTGGAAGACCAGACCCTGCCCAAGCGCTGCGGCCATCTTCAGGACAAGAGCCTGATCACGGCCGCCGAGATGGTGGGCAAGGTGAAGGCCGCGGTCGATGCGCGGCAGAGCGACGAGACCCTGATCGTGGCCCGTACCGATGCGGTGGCGGTGGAAGGCTTCGACCGTGCGATCGACCGCGCCCGTCTTTACGCCGAGGCCGGCGCCGACGTGCTGTTCGTCGAAGCGCCCCGATCGCGCGAACAGCTGGTGGCGGTGACCCGCTCGCTGGGCGGCATCCGGCCTTTGCTGGTCAACATGGTCGAAGGCGGTGACACGCCGCTTGCCAGCGCCGAGGATCTGGGCGGGCTGGGGTTCAGGATCGTGATCTTCCCCGGCGGCATCGTCCGCGCGCTGGCCCATACCGCCCAGGCCTATTACCGCTCGCTGAAGGCCAACGGCACCAACCAGCCGTTCAAGGACCGGATGTTCGACTTCAACGCCCTGAACGCGCTGATCGGCACGCCCGAGATGCTGGCGCTGGGGCGGAGCTATGAAGAGCCGGAGGAGGGGGCGGTGGCGTTGAAGATCGGCTGAGGCAGCCGAGCCAAACGGCGAGAAAGGTGGATCCCCGCCTGCGCGGGGATGACGGTTTCTCCTGGTTTATGAGAGGTACGATCCCTTGGCCGTCGGATGCTCTCACAGAAAATCTCGTCATCCCCGCGTAGGCGGGGATCCACCTCTGGTGCGGCGCAACCGCCAGAACACTCGCTGAACATAGAGGGAGGCAGGCCCATACCGGTCGTGGTCGCCCATCCGGTCGTCGTAGTCGGCCGGCGGCGCGGCGCGGGGCCTCTCCGGACCTGCATCCTGGGGTTATCTGGGTGGCAATGGACTGCTGACTGCGGTTGTACCGGGCCGCTTTGCCGGCACGGCGGCCGCCACGACATGTTAAGAGGCAGGGAGCCGAAATCATGGCCAGGGTTCTGGTGATCGTGCCGTTTCCGATGGATGCGGACAATCTGGAGATGCGCCGCGCGCAGCTGCGGTCGGTGCGGCTGGGGCCGGGGATGGATTTCGATTTCCGCCCGGTCCGGATCGCGCCGGTCAATTATGTCAGCCAGCAGGACAGCGTGCTGTCGGATGTGGGCATTCTGGAGGCCGGCATCCGCGCCCAGGCCGAGGGTTATGACGCGGTCTGCATCGACACGGTCAGCGATGGCGGCATGGCGCCGCTGCGCTCGGTGCTCGACATTCCGGTGATCGGCGCCGGGCGCCATGCGATGCTGACCGCGCTGATGCTGGGCGACCGCTTCTCCATCCTCGCCATGTGGGACCGGTGGCGGCATCTCTATACCAGGACGCTGGCCGAACTGGGGCTGGGGGCGAAATGCGCCTCGCTGCGCTCGGCCGATCTTCAGCCCGACAATCAGAGCCTGATGGCGGGCAAGGAAGAGGCGTTCTTTCCGGCGCTTCATGCCGCGGCGCTGCGCTGCGTGGAAGAGGATGGCGCCGATGTCATCGTGCTCGGCTCCACCACCATGCATCAGGCCCATGCCTATCTGGCCGAACGCCTGCCGGTGCCGGTGATCAATCCCGGCCCGCTGACCTACCGGCTGGCCGAAATCGCCATCCGCCAGAAGCTTACCCATAGCCGGGCGAGCTTCCCCCGCCCCGCCGCCCCGGCCGACGCGGCGCTGGCCGCCATGGGTGCGGCGGCGACGCGGCTTTGACAGGGAGAGACCGGATGTCCCGGATTCTGATGATCTTCACCGCCGACCATCCGGCGCCGGAAAGTGCCGAGGCGGAGGTGGTGGCGCTGACGGCACCCGGTCTGCCGGCCGGGCTGGTCAGCGCCCATGACTGGACGCTCGCCGATCTGGCGGTGCTGGCGGCGGGCCAGGGTGCGGCGGGCCAGGGTGCGGCGGCTGAAGGCTATGCCGCGGTCTGTGTCGCCGACCCCGGCGATTATGGCGCCAATGCGCTCCGCTCGGTGCTGGATGTGCCGGTGGTGGGGGCCGGGCGGAGTGCGCTCTTCTATGCCCTGACGCTGGGCTCCCGTTTCGGCGTGCTGGCGCCGGCGGGCGGTTCTGCGCGGGCGAGGAAGCTGGTGCAGGAATACGGGCTGGCCGCGCAATGTGCAGGGGTGCGCCGGATCGACCAGGGCGACGGCGCCATCCTGACCGCGGCCCGCGCTGCGATCGAGGAAGACGGTGCCGAGGTGCTGGTGCTGTGGCGGCCGCTTACGGCAGCCGCGACCGCGCGGCTGGCCGCGGCGCTGCCGGTGCCGCTGATCGAGCCCGCCAGCCTGTCGCTGCGGCTGGCCGAAGCCTTTCTGGGGCTGGGCCTGGCCCAGAGCCGGCGGACCTGGCCGATGCCCCAGGTCGCCAAACCCGATCTGATCGCGGCGCTGGTGGCCGCAGGGGCGGGGGCATGATCCCGGCGGCACCGGTTCTGACCGAACCTTCCGAAACCGCCCATGCGCTGGCCGGGCTGGCGCTGTCGGTGCGGCTGGACGATCTGCCCGCCGCTGTGGTGGCCCAGGCGAAGCGGATCCTGCGCGACACGGTGGGGGTGATGCTGGGCGGGGCGGCCCTGCCCGAGATCCGCAATCTGGCCGCCATCGCCCCCGGCCTGGCGGCGGGCGGCGCCTCGCTGTTCGGCACCGGTACCCGGGCGGCGGCCCATATGGCGGCGCTGGTCAACGGCACCGGCGGGGTGTCGCTGGAACTGGACGAGGGCAACCAGTTCGCGGTCAACCATCCGGGCGTGCACATCATCCCGGCACTTTGGGCGCTGGCAGAGGAAGAGGGGGCATCGGGCGCCGCCCTGCTGGAAGCCCTGGTCGCGGGCTACGAGATCGCCGTCCGGGTGGGGGCGGCCACAAAGCTGCGCGGGCCGGTGCATCCCTTCGGAACCCATACCATCATCGGCACCGCCGTGGGGGCGGCACGGCTGCTGGGCTTCGATGCGGCGCTGACCGCGCGCAGCATCGAACTGGCGGCGGGGCTGCCGATCGCGTCGTCGCAGATGGCGGCGAATTCCGGCGCCTCGGTGCGCAACCTCTTCACCGGTTTCACCAATCATAACGGGCTGCTGGCGGCGAAGCTTGCCCGCGCCGGCTTCTGCGGCGAGCCGGGAGCGCTGGAAACCGTGTTCGGCCGGATCCTGGGCGAACGGTTCGGGATCGCGGTCGAGGCGCGGATCGAGGATTTCTACCTCACCCGCAACTACTTCAAGATCTATGCCTGCAGCCGCTGGAACCATGCCCCGATCGAGGCGGCGCGCGATCTGCGTGCAGCCCACGGGCTGACGCCTGCGATGATCGACCGGGTGGTCGTCCACACCTATGACCCGGCGACCCGGCTGGGCGGCGGCCGGGTGGCCAATGCCTATGCGGCGAAGCACTCGATCCCGTTCAACGTGGCGGCACAGCTGATGCACGGCAGCAATGATGTCGGGGTCTACAACGAGGCCGTGGTCCATGATCCGGCCCTGGTCGATCTGGTGGCGCGGGTGACGGTGCGCGAGGATCCGGCGCTGACGGCACTGCTGCCGGGGGTGCGGGCGGCCCGGGTGGAGATCGGCCTGCGCGACGGCCGGGTGGTTTCGGCACAATCCGACACCCCGATCGGCGGCTTCGACAACCCGCTGCCCGAGGCCGATCTGCGGGCCAAGTTCCGCCGGCTGGCGGCATTGACGCTGGCTGAGCCCGCGATCGACGCCCTGGAAGCCGATCTGGCGCGGATCGAGAGCCTGGACCGGATCGGGCCGGTCTGAACACCGGCGTCGGAACCATGGCCGGCCCCGGCGGTTTCTCCCCGATGATCCGTAACGAGGAGAGATCCTGCATGGCGACCGATCCCCGCACCGATGCCGCCAGCCCCCCTTCTGCCCGCATGACCCCGCCCGCCTCGCCCCGGCGCCGGCGCGGGCTGATCTGGATCGGGCTGCTGGTGGTGGCGGTCGCGGTGGTGCTGGCCCTTGCGGTCTACTGACCGGCCGCCATCCGGGCAAGGAGATCTGTCATGACCGGCAACGGACCGGGCGGCCCGGACAAGACGGGCCCCAGCTATACCGGCGATGAGACCAGCCAGGGAGAGATCATCCTGCGGACGAAGCGCCGCCGGCAGATCTTCATCGGCGGGCTGATCCTGATGGGGGTGCTGGCGGTGGTGTTCAGCCTGATCTGACGCCTGGACGGCTGCGGCGCACGGAAGGTGGATCCCCGCCTGCGCGGGGATGACCGGACTTTATGGGAGAACGGCTTGTCACCATAGGGTGGATCCCCGCCTGCGCGGGGATGACGGTATTGATGATAGAGGGGCGGGTACGGCAGCGGCGATACCTGACATGGCCGTCCTTGCCGCGGCCGGAAGACAGCACCGGGGTCAACGGCGGGCAAGGCGGTGCCGGTCCGCTCACCATCATCTCCCCCGTCATCCCCGCGCAGGCGGGGATCCACCTTCCAAGTCGCCATTCGATCGCCGGCACCAGGGGAAATGAGCCTTCGGAGGGGGGCAGACCACCGCTTCGCGCGGTGGGTGGCTTGACATTCTCTCCGCCGGGCTGAATGTTGGCCCTGCCTGCGCGTTCACACGGGCAGGCAGCGTGAATGTGAGCCCGGATCAATTCGACGTCGTCCTGTCATCCCAGGCGCCTGCGTCCGGGGCAGCAAGCTTTCGGCGTTCAGACGCCGGCAGACAGGATAAGATGATGGAACACCCTCTCGCGCTGAAATCGATCCCCGCGAACACCCTGTTCGGGGAGGGCGATGTCTTCGTGCTCTTCGGGGAAATGTTCGGGCGTGGCTATGCCACCGGCCTGATCGAGGCCGCGAAGGCGGCCGGCATGACCGTCATCGGCATGACCATGGGCCGGCGGGACAATGGCGGCGCGCTCAGGCCGCTCACCGACGAGGAACTGGCGGCGGCCGAGGCCGGGCTGGGCGGGCGCATCATCAACGTGCCGCTGATGGCCGGCTTCGACATGGATGCCGCCCCCGGCGAGCCCACGCCCACCGACATGCTGGGCGAGATGACGCTTGAGAACTGGCAAAGCTTCAAGCTGGACCAGGACCGGATCGCCCGGGCCCGCGAGGTGGGCGTTGCCCGCTTCCGCGACGCCGTGACCCGGGTGATGGCAGAGCTGGACGGGATGATCCCGGCCGGCCGCAACGTGCTGTTCGCCCATACCATGGCCGGCGGCATCCCGCGGGCGAAGGTGTTCATGGCGATCGCCAACCGGGTCTATAAGGGCCGCGGCGCGCGCTATATGTCGTCTCAGGCGCTGATCGACAGCGATCTGGGCAAGCTGATCCTGCAGAATTTCGACGAGGTCACCGCCAACAGCTTCGGCCATCTGCTGGAGCTGAGCGGGCCCTTGCGCGCCCGCATCGAAGCCCAGGGCGGCCAGGTGCGCTATACCGCCTATGGCTATCACGGCACCCGGGTTCTGATCGACGGCGCCTATCGCTGGCAGACCTATACCAACTACACCCAGGGCTATGCCAAGATGCGGCTGGAAGGGCTGGCCCGGGCGGCATGGGATAAGGGCGTGAAGGCGGTGGTGTTCAACTGCCCCGAGATCCGCACCAATTCCTCGGACGTGTTCGCCGGCATCGAGCTGTCGCTGCTGCCGCTGCTGACGGCGCTGCGCCACGAGGGCGGCGGCGCCTGGGTCGACGACCTGTGGCAGTATTGCGAGACCCTGCTGCAGGACGGCATCAGCGTCGATACGGTGCTGCAGATGGTCCACGACTATCAGCACAACCCGGCGATGCAGCCCTATTACGATTTCGCCAGCTGGCCCAAGGCCAACAGCGCCGATCAGGTGGAGCAGACCGTCGGCACCTCGCAGGACATCGTGAACCTGCACAAGGACCGCAAGACCCTGGTCAGCGACGTGTTGAGCCAGCATGTGGTCGCCGCCACCGGCCGGCTGATCTTCGGCGCCACCAGCGCCCCCGAAGCGCCGGTGCTGTGGCTGGACCACGACATCGTGGCACGCCAGCTGATCGAGATGCACGGCGCCTGACCACGGGTGCCAGAATGAAGCAAGGCCCGGCCGGGTGGCGCCACCCGGCCGGGCCTTTGCTTTTGGCGGGATGTCAGCCCGGCACCACCGGTGCGGTCGGGAAACGCGGCGGGCAGGTGAGTTCATAGGCGCGGGCCGCGCGCAGCACCAGTTCGTCGCGGAAGCGGGGGCCCACGATGTGCAGGCCGACCGGCAGCCCGTCATCGCCGAAGCCGCACTGAACCGAGGCCGCCGGCTGCTGGGTGAGGTTGAAGGGGTAGGTGAAGGGCGTCCACTGCATCCAGTGATCCAGCCCCGAGCCCGGGGGCACGTCGTGGCCGGCTTCGAAGGCGGTGATCGGCAGGCTGGGGGTGACCAGCAGGTCGTAACTGCGGTGGAAGGCGGCCATGCGCTCGCCCAGCGCCACCCGGGCATCGACCGCGCGCATATAGTCGACGATGCCGATGCCGGCGCCCAGTTCCGCCACCCGGCGCAGCCCCGGATCGATCAGTTCACGCTGGTCGGCCGGGGTATTGGCCAGGATCTTGGCGGCGCCGGCGAACCAGTGGGCGTTGAAGATGTCGATCGGATCCTCGAAGCCGGGATCGACCTCTTCCACGATCGCGCCGAGTGCCGCCAGGACGTCGACCGCCCTGCGGACCTCGCGCGCCACATCCTCGCGGACGTTCACGTAACCCAGGGTCGGGCTGAAGGCGATGCGCAGCCCGCGCACGCCCTGGTCCAGGCCCAGCCGCCAGTCGCGAGAGATCGGCGCGCCCATATACCAGTCGCGGTCATCCGCCTGGCCGACCACCGTCATCATCAGCGCGACATCGGCGATGGTGCGGGCCATCGGCCCCAGATGCGAGGTGGTGCCCATGGCGCTGGCCGGCCATTGGGGGATGATGCCGAAGGTCGGCTTGATGCCGGCGGTGCCGGTGAAGCCGCAGGGAATGCGGATCGAGCCGCCGGCATCGGAGCCCTGATGCAGCACGCCCATATTGAGCGCCGCTGCCGCGCCGGCACCACCGCTGGAACCACCGGCCGTGGTATTTACATTCCAGGGGTTGCGGGTGATGCCGGTGAGCGCGCTGTCGGTGACCCCTTTCCAGCCGAATTCCGGCGTGGTGGTCTTGCCGAGCAGCACCGCGCCCGCGCCCCGCATGAAGGCGGTGAAGGGGGCATCCACCTCCCAGGGGCCGTCGGCGGCGATGGTCTTCGATCCCTTGCGGGTGGGCCAGCCGCGGGTGAAGGTCAGATCCTTGATCGAGGACGGCACGCCGTCGACCGGCCCGATCGGCCGGCCGGCCATCCAGCGCGCTTCCGACGCCTTGGCATCGGCGCGGGCGCTGTCTTCATCGACCAGGACCCAGGCGTTGACCGCGCCGTCGAAACGACGGATGCGATCCAGCGCCGCCTCGGTCGCCTCGACCGGCGAGGCCGCCTTGCGGGCATAGAGGCCGAGCAGTTCGCCCGCGCCGAGTTCGCCCAGATCTGTAGATGAGAGGGGGGTGGACGAAAGGGGGGTGTCGGGCATGGCGTCTGTCCTTACGAGATTGTTTCCTGTCGGCACCTTGTGGAGTACCGGGGGGATGCATGCGTATCTGTGATGCCCCGCCGCCCATGTCCGGCGCAGGGCCCGCCCCTTCCGCACAACATTCATACCGTCATCCCGGCGGAGGCCGGGATCCAGGTTCGCTTCCGCGTGAAGGATGTCGGACATGCGGGTTCCGGCCCTGCTGGCAGGATCCATCCTGATGCCTGACATTTCCATCTTTCCGGATACCTGCCGTTCATTTTCGTGGAGGCCTACCTGGATCCCGGCCTTCGCCGGGATGACGGTGGTGATGGTGTGTGTGTATCCGGAACGATGGCGCCTGACATTTCCGGGCGAGGGCCGTCGGGGCAGCGTCAGGCGTCGAGCGCCAGATAGCGGTCGCGGACGCTGCGGTCGGCGCGGAAATCGGCATTGCTGCCGGCATAGACGATGCGGCCCTGTTCCAGGACGTAATGCCGGTCGGCCAGTTTCTCGCAGACCGCGAGGTTCTGTTCGACCAGCAGCACCGGCACGCCGCTTTCGCGGATCCGGCCCAGGATGCGGACGATTTCGTCCACGATCACCGGGGCCAACCCCTCGGTCGGCTCGTCCAGCAGCAGGATGCGGGGGGCGTTGACCAGTGCGCGGGCGATGGCCAGCATCTGCTGTTCGCCGCCCGAGAGCGCCTTGCCGCCATTGCGCCGCCGTTCCTTCAGCCGCGGGAACATGGCGTAGACGTCGTCGAGCGACCAGCGGCTGCCCTTGCGGACCGAGATCTTCAGATTCTCTTCGACCGAGAGCATGCCGAAGATGCCGCGATGTTCCTGCACCAGCGCCACGCCGCGGCGGGCGATGTCGTGCGAGGGGCGGCCGGCGATGCTGGTGCCGTCGAAGCTGATCGTGCCTTTCGTGTCCACCATGCCGGCGATGGATTTGAGCGTGGTGGTCTTGCCGGCGCCGTTGCGGCCGAGCAGGGTGACCAGCTCGCCCGGCCGCACCTCCAGCGACACGCCTTCCAGAACATGGCTTTTGCCGTAATAGGCGTGGACCTGGTCCAGCGTCAGCATGCCCCGGCCTCCCCCAGATAGGCGGCGCGCACCCGGGGGTCGTTGCGCACGGTCCGGGGGTCGCCCTCGACCAGCACCTTGCCCTGATGCATCACCGTGATCGTGTCGCTGATCGACATCACGATGCCCATATTGTGCTCGATCAGCATGACGGTGTAGTCGCGGCCAAGCTCTCCGATCAGCTTCGTCATCACCGGAATGTCGTCGATGCCCATGCCCGAGGTCGGCTCGTCGAGCAGCAGCAGTTTCGGGCGGGCGGCCATGGCCATGCCCACCTCCAGCACCCGCTGCTGGCCGTGCGAGAGTTCGCCCGCCGCCACATGGGCGCGGGCGCCCAGCTGCAGCCGGTCGATGATCTCGTCCGCCACCTTCAGATGATCGGGCCGGGCGCCGACCGGGCGCCAGAAGGCGAGCGCCTTCGCCCCGTCGCGGCCCTGGGCGGCGAGGCGCAGATTCTCGCGCACGCTCAAGGTCTGGAACAGGCTGGTGATCTGGAAGGAGCGCGACATGCCGAGCCCGACCCGATCCTGCGACGGCTTGCGGGTGACGTCGCTGCCGTCGAACAGGATCCGGCCGGCGGTGGGCCGGCGTTCCCCCGTCAGGCAGTGGAAGGTGGTGGTCTTGCCGGCGCCGTTGGGGCCGATGATGGTGTGGATGGTGCCGCGGCGGATCCTGAGGTCGACCCCGTCCACCGCCTTGAAGGCGCCATAGGCGAGTTCCAGCCCGGAGGTCTCCAGGATCACGTCGCCGGTCTGCCGATTGGTACTCATGCCTCGGGCCCTCCGCGCCGCTCGCGCAGTTTTGCGACCACGCTTTCGATGCCGCCCCAGAGACCGCCGCGCATGAAGATCACCACGCCGATCAGCGCGATGCCGAGCAGCATCAGCCAGCGCGGCCAGATCGCCGACAGCCAGTCGCCCAGCAGCACGATCGCGGTCGAGCCCAGCAGCGAGCCGAGCAGAGAGCCGGTGCCGCCGATGATGGTCATGATCAGGATGTTTTCCGACATCGGCAGTTCGATGTTCGAGAGCGGCGCGAAATGCAGGAGCATGGCGTAGAGCGCGCCGGCGATGCCGGTGATGGCGCCCGAAAGCGTGAAGGCCAGGATCTTGAACTGGCGGGTGTCGTAGCCGACCGCGGCCGCCCGGTCGGGGTTTTCGCGGATCGCGACCAGGGTGCTGCCGAAGGGCGAGCCGATGATCCGGCGCGCGGCCACGAACAGCAGCAGGAACAGGGCGGCGACGAAGATGTAGTACGAGACCGCCGGTTCCAGATCGGCGATGACCATCCCGCCCAGCGCCAGCGGCGGCCGCGGCACGTCCAGCAGGCCGTTATCGCCGCCGGTCCAGTCGGCGGCGGTATAGGCGATGAAATAGGCGAGCTGGGTGAAGGCCAGCGTCAGCATCACGAAATAGATGCCGGTCCGCCGGATCGCGAGCGCGCCGACCAGGGCGGCGGCAAGGGCACCGGCGATGGCGGCCACCACCAGCGCCATGATCAGCCCGGCGCCCAGATGGATCATCACCAGCGACGACAGATAGGCGCCGATGCCGAAGAAGATCGCCTGACCGAAGGAGAGCAGGCCGGTATAGCCGAGCAGCAGATTGCAGGCGAGCGCCGCCATGGCGAAGATCACGATCTCGGTCGCGAGCGTCGCAGACGGCAGGATCAGCGGCAGGGCGATGAGGGCGGCGAGGGCCGCCAGCGTGATGCCGCCGAAGAGAGAGGAGGAGGTGCCGGACGAGGAGGTGCCGGAGGAGGGGGCGGGAGAGCGGGTCGTCTGCATGGCTCACGCCCTTCCGAACAGGCCATAGGGGCGGAGCAGGATGACCGCGGCCATGGCGCCGTAGATCATCAGGCTGGCACCCTGGGGCCAGATGCTGGTCATCAGGCTTTGCACCAGCCCGACCAGCAGCCCGCCGACCAGCGCGCCGCCGAACGAGCCCATGCCGCCGATCACCACGGTGACGAAGGCGATGCCGAGCACTTCGGTGCCGACGAAGGGATGGGCGCCGCGCAGGGGTGCCGAGAGCACGCCCGCAAGCCCGGCCAGCGCCACACCCAGCGCGAAGGTGGCCGAGAACAGCCGGTAGATGTTGGTGCCGAGCAGGGCCACCTGTTCCGGGTTCTCGCTGCCCGCGCGCACCTTGGCGCCGAAGGTGGTGCGTTCAAGCAGCAGCCAGAGGGCGAAGCCGACCAGGGCCGCGAAGGCGATCATGAACAGCCGGTATTCCGGATAGGCGAAATTGCCGAAGCGGACCACGCCCTTCAGCATCTCGGGCGGCGGCACCGACTTGCCGACCGGACCCCAGATCATGATCGCGCTTTCCTGGATGATCAGCGCGATGCCCAGCGTGATCAGGATCTGGAAGGTGTGCGGCAGGTGATAGACCCGGCGCACCAGCACCCGTTCGGTGACCCAGGCGATGGCGCCGGCGATCAGCGGGCCGGCGACCAGCGCCGCCCAGAAATTGCCGGTGGCGGCCACGACCGTGAAGCAGAGATAGGAGCCGACCAGGAAGAAGGCACCATGGGCGAAGTTCACGAAGTTGAGCAGGCCGAAGATGATCGTGAGCCCCACGGAGGTGAGGAAATAGATCATCCCCAACCCCAGACCGTTCAGGATCTGGAAGAGGTAGACGTTGAGCATGGGTGACCGGTCTCCGACAGCTGGTGCCGTTCGGTTGGGTGTCGAGGGGGGAGGGGACCCTTGAGATGCGCACGCACGGTCTGTGTCCGGATGTCGATATGTCCGGCGCACCACTCGCCAGTCTCGGTACAACATCTATGCCGTCATCCCGGCGAAGGCCGGGATCCAGGTTTGTCTCCGCGCCAGGAGCGTCGATCGATCCGCACGGATCGGGGTAGCCTGGCGGCCGACATACCCGTTCCCGCAAATGCCCGTCGTCCACTTCTGTGGAAGCCTACCTGGATCCCGGCCTTCGCCGGGATGACGGCGGCTATTTTGAACAACCACGTGAAATGATGGTGCCGGGCATGTGCAGACGGCGGGATCGTCGACCTGGGCGCCGGGGGGCGAAGGCCGGGATGACGGTATTCGTGTTGTACGGACGCCGGGAAAGCCGGCGCCCGACATGTGCAGTCAGAGTGGTCCGACGACGTGTGTATCGGCAGGGGCGGCCTGCCGGTCAGGCCATCTTGCAGGCGATCTTATCCCCCTCGGGGAACGACTTGCCCGACGAGATCAGCTCGGCCAGATCATCCTCGTCGGTCTTGGCGGAGGCGGGCTTGCCCTTCAGCAGGTAATAATCCTTGATCACCTGATGGTCGGCGGCGCGCACGGTTTCAGAACCGGTGGGGCCGTCGAAGGTCATGCCCGAAAGGGCGGCGCGGACCGCGGCGCCGTCGGCGGAGCCGGCCTTGGCGATGGCGTCCAGGATCACCTTCGTGCCGATATAATCGGCCGCCAACGGATAGTTGGCGGTGATGCCATAGGCCTCGCGCACCCGGGCGACCAGCTTCCTGTTCATCGGGCTGTCGACCTGGTGCCAGTACTGGGCGCCCAGATACACGCCCTCGATCACGTCCGAGCCCAGCTCCTGGTACTGGTCGAGACCGGCCGACCAGGCGAGCAGGATGGTCATCTGGCTCTTCAGGCCGAAATTCACCGCCTGGCGCAGGGCGTTGGACGACTGGCCGCCGAAATTCAGGATCAGCAGCACATCGGGCGCCGCCCCCATGGCATTGGTCAGATAGCCCGAGAATTCCTGTTCCTGCAGCGAATGATAGCTGTTGCCGACATGCTCGATGCCCTTCTCTTCGAAGATGCGCTTGGCATTGGCCAGCAGCGCCTCGCCGAAGACGTATTGGGGCGTGATGGTGTACCAGCGCTTCGCGTTCGGCATCCGCTCGATCAGCGGCCGGACGGTCTGTTCGATGGCACCGTAAGTGGGCACCGACCAGCGGAAGGTGCCGGCATTGCAGTCGGTGCCGGTCAGCTCGTCGGCACCGGCCGGGGTCATGAACACGCCGCCGGCCTTGTCGACCTCTTTGCCGACGGCGAGCGCCGAAGACGACAGCGTGCAGCCGTTGAAGAAGCGGGCGCCGTCCTGCTGGATGGCTTCCTGCACCTTGCGCACCGCCTTGCCGGCATTGCCTTCGGTATCGATCGCCTTGTAGGCGACGGGGGCGCCCAGCAGCTCGCCGTAATCCTGGATGGCGAGCTTCGATCCCATATCGGCGAATTTGCCATAGCTGGCAAAGGCGCCCGACAGCGACTTGACGCCGTGGATGGTGACCGCATCGGCGGCGAATGCGCGCCTCTGGATGATGGCGGGGGCGGCGAGCAGCGTGCCGGCGGCAAGGCCGCCCTTCAGCAGCGTGCGGCGGGTGGTGGTGATCATCGTCATCGAGCCTCCATGTCACGTCCGGGGCGTGTGATCCGCCCCTCGGACCCTTTTTGATCGGAATACGGGGATTCCTCGGGTCATCCTCCGGTGCCGCCCGGTTCTGATTCTGACATGCCGCCACGCGCTCTCCCGGCGCGGGCTGCCGGTGCGGCAGCTGGTCGTCGTTTGAAAACCCGGCCGGGTTCAGCCCGATCCGGGTTCCAGCAGGAAGCGGCGCGCGACCTCGGCCTCGAGCGCATCGAGGTGATCTTCGGCGTCGCACATATGGTCCAGCATCAGCCGGCGGACCTCTGCCGCATCCTCGCGGCGGAAGGCCTCGATCAGCCGGCGGTGATAGTCGACATTGTTCAGGCCGAACTGCCGGCGTTCGGGCAGATAGACCTTTTTCAGCACGACCACGTCGCGCAGCAGCTCGTTCAGGAACCGGCCCAGAAAGCCGAAGATCGGGTTCGGGCAGACATCGGCGAGCACGTTGTGGAAGTCGATCTCGGCGATGCGCTGAACGCGCTGTTCCTCTTCGGTGACCGGTTCATGGGCGCAGAGGGCGATATTGGCTTCCAGCACCTCGAAGTCGGCGGGGCCGAGCCGGCCCACCGCCAGCACCGCGACCTCGGGCTCGATCAGCTTGCGCAGGGCGTAGATCTGGTGGCCGTCGGGATGGCGGAACTGCAGAAAGTTGCGCAGGGCCCGCGAGGCGTGTTCATGGGTCGGCCGGGCCAGCCAGGCGCCGCCGCCGGGGCCTGTGCGGCTGACCACCAGCCCCTCCACCTCCAGCCCTTTCAGCGCCTCGCGCACCGTGCCCTTGGAACAGCCATGCAGCCGGATCAGCTCCGCCTCGCCGGGCAGCCGGTCACCCGGTTTCAGCTGCTCGGTGACGATCCTGCGCTTCACATCCTCGACGATCAGCTCCGACAGCTTGGGGCGCCGCCGTGTGGGGGCGCCACGCCTGCCGCCTGCCGATCGCCCTTCAGCCATATGCCCCGTCTCCGCATCGATCCTATTTATTATGATAATTAGGCGCCGCGCAGACGGGCCCTGTCAAGCGGCGCGCGCAGCCGGGCGCGACGGCGCGGTGTTGCCCTGGCGAAGACGATCGCAGGTTTATAACGTGATCCTGTGGTTTTTGACTCTCGAATGCTCTGGTATAACGGGAAGGATCCGGCGCATGTGAACGGGGGCCGCCGGTTCCCGTGACGCCCGAAACAACCAGAGGAAGCATCTGTCATGCGGGATAAAGTCGAACGCGATCGTCGTCGCTTCCGTCCGGCCGCCGGTACCGGCTGGGCGCGGCCCGTGCTGACCGTGGTTCTGTACGAAGAAACCGCCGTGAATGCCGGCGTCGTGTCGGATGGCGGCGCCCGGTCCTGACGTCGCGACCGGCGCGGTGCGGATGCGGCGCCCTCGCGCATAAATCTGGTGTCTGAAGCGTTTTACCTGCTATGGTTGAGGTCTTTCAGGGGGTCCTTCGGGCCGCCTGGGTGAATAACTCGGCTGGCAAATGCAGGATATCGACAGGCAAAAGCCCGCCCCCCGGGGGGGGCGGTCGGGCATGACGGGATCAGCCGCCGGCACAAGCGCTGGAGCCTGCCTGTGTTCGATATTCTGTCGCTGAACGACACGGCGATCAGCGGGACCAATATATCGGACTATTACAGTCTGTCCTGATCTGTTCCTGACATCTCCACCTGAGAGAGCGCAGCTGCAAGTAAATGAACGTAAGCCTGTGGTTGCTGGTCTTCGCCTGATGCGGTATGACCGAAGAAGATCGGCCGTCATGTGTCGTCGATCTGTCGCTGTTATACTGGAGCGAGATGATGCAGATGAACGCCATGCCCGTGACGACCGCCGCTTCAGCCCGTCGTGTCTGGAGCCGGCCCGACTTTCAGGTGGTGTCGATGGACGAGACTGCGGTCGGTGCCGGGACGGTGAATGACGGCTACGGCCAGACCGTCTCCTGATCCTCGCTCCCGATTGATGGGGACAGACACTGGGCTGATCGGGCGACCGCCTGCATGGGCAGCCTGATGGAGGTGTTGCGGCTTCTGTTCTTGCCGCGCCTGCGGCTGGTGCTGATCCCCTTCGTGCTGGTGCTGCCGGGGTTTGCGGTGGTTCTTGTCGCCACCCAGGGAACCGCCTGGTCGCCTTTCCTGTATGCCGTGTTCTGAACCGGCATCCCTGTCGAAAACCAATCGGACCCGGAGTTGGGGCATATGCAGGACATGGACATGCAGAAGACCGCACCGATGGCGACCGACGAGGCCCGCAAGATGTGGGCCCGGCCCGTGCTCGGCATGCTGGCGCTGGATGAGACGGCAGAGAATGCGGGCAGCGTCCCGGACCTCTCCGGCTTCTCCTGATCCGCTCGCCTTTGACCTGAACACCGCCGTCTGACCGGGGTGCGTCGATGCGTCGCGTGATGCGTGCCCTGGTGCTGGTCGCTGTCGGCGGACAAGACCGCGTTCGACAGCGCTACCGGGGACGATGGCTTCGCTCCGAATTCCTGAACCGGTCGAGGGGAGTCAGCCGGCACCTGGACCACCGGGTCCTGGCCTCTCCACCTGAGGGAGCGCAGCGGCAGGTAAATGAACATGAGCCTGTGGTTGCTGATGAGTGCCTGATGCGGTATGACCGAAGAAGATCGGCCGGCATGTGTCGTCGATCGGTCGCCGTCATACTGGAGCGAGATGATGCAGATGAACGCCAAGCCCGTGACGACCGCCGCTTCAGTTCGTGGTGTCTGGAGCTGGCCCGAGCTTGAGGTGCTGTCGATCGACGAGACCGCGGTCGGTGCCGGTACGCAGCCTGATAATTCCGGCCAGACCGTCTCCTGAACTCCGTCGCCGATTGATGGGGACAGACACCGGGCTGATCGGGAGACCGCCTGCATGGGCAGCCTGATGGAGGTGCTGCGGCTTCTGTTCTCGCCGCGCATGCGGCTGGTGCTGATCCCCTTCGTGCTGGTGCTGCTGGGGTTTGCGGTGGTTCTTGTCGCCACCCAGGGAACCGCCTGGTCGCCTTTCCTGTATGCCGTGTTCTGAGCCGGCATCCCTGTCGAAAACCAATCGGACCCGGAGTTGGGGCATATGCAGGACATGGACATGCAGAAGACCGCACCGATGGCGACCGACGAGGCCCGCAAGATGTGGATCCGGCCCGTGCTCGGCATGCTGGCGCTGGATGAGACGGCAGAGAATGCGGGCAGCGTCCCGGACCTCTCCGGCTTCTCCTGATCCGCTCGCCTTTGACCTGAACACCGCCGTCTGACCGGGGTGCGTCGATGCGTCGCGTGATGCGTGTCCTGGTGCTGGTGCTGGTCGGCATCGGTCTCGGCTGCCTGGCCGGGGAAGGGCTGGTGCGGCTCGGCACCGCCAATCAGAAGAACTACGTCATCGAGATGTGGCGCTATGCAAAGCTGCTGAAGCGCCCGAGCGACGACCCCGCCATCGGCCATGAACATGTGCCGGGCGCGTCCGCGCGCCTGCAGGGCGTCGAGGTCTCGATCAATTCCCTGGGGCTGCGCGGGCCGGAACCGGTGCCCGGCCGCCCGGCCGTGGTGCTGGCGGGTGACAGCATGACGCTGGGCTGGGGCGTGGCGGAAAGCGGCACGTTGGCCGGTCAGCTTGCCCGCCGGCTGGGCGACGATGTTCAGGTGGTGAATGCCGGCGTCGGCAACATGGCCGTGCCGCAGATCGTGGCCCACTGGCTGGAGATCCGCCGGCGGATCGGCGACGCCTTTCCGGTGCGGACACTGGTGCTGCTGCCCTCGTCGCGCGCCGGGCTGCCGCAGCCCGCGGGTGATGCCGGCTGGCTGGTGCGCCACAGCGAGCTGGCGGCCCTGATCGCGACCTTCTGGGCCCAGGCGACCAGCGGCGCCGCCGGCCGCGACGGGATGATCGCCGCCTATCGCACCGCCTGGACCGGCGCCGAGGGGCAGGCGCGCATAGCACGGGCTTTCGACCGGCTGGCCGCCGAAACCCGGGCCGACGGCATCCGGGTGATCGTGGCCCAGATGCCCGACACCAATGATTTCCGCGACTATGCCTTCGGCTTCGTGACCGGGATCACGGGGCGCGAAGCCGCGGCCCATGGCTGGGACTTCGTCGATCTTTATCCGCTGTTCGCGGGCGAGACGGCGGCGGATTTCTGGACCATGCCCGGCGACATCCATCCCAATGCCGCGGCCTATGCCCGGATCGCCGACCGGCTGGCGCCGCTGCTCGCCGCGCCGGCCTCGTGAAACCCGGCCAGGCCCGATGCTGTTCCAGCTGCCCAGCTTCTTCGTCTTTCTGGCGGCCTTCGCGGCCGGGCTGGCGCTCTGCCCCCGGCGGCTGGTGCTGGCCTATGTCTTCCTGGCCAGCCTGGTCTTCTATGCCTGGTGGTACCCCCCCTATACCGCGCTGATCCTGGGCTATGTGGCGGCGGCCTGGATCGGCGGGCGGCTGGTCAGGGCGCATCCGCGGCTGTTGCCGGCGGTGGTGGTGACGGTGCTGCTGCCGCTGCTGCTGTTCAAATACACCGATTTCGTGATGACGACGCTGGAAGAGCTGACCGGCGCCGGCCTGCCGCATCTGGGTTGGGGCCTGCCGCTGGGCGTGTCTTTCGTCACCTTTTCGGTGATCAGCCTGCTGGTCGATACCGCCCACCACCCCAAACGCCCCTTCCCGCGCTTCGGCATCGTTGCGGTCTATGTCACCTTCTTCCCGCATCTGATCGCCGGGCCGATCCTGCGCCTGCACAAGATGGTGCCGCGGCTGTCGAACATCCGGATCGATCGGGCGGCGTTCACGGCGAATGCCGGGCTGTTCGCCATCGGCATGATGAAGAAGGTGCTGATCGCCGACCCGATCGGGCTGTGGATCGACGGGGTGATCACCCGGCCGGGGCAGTTGGGCATCATCGAGGCCTGGTTCGTGATGCTGGGCTTCGCGGTCCAGATCTATTGCGATTTCAGCGCCTATTCCGATATGGCGATCGGGCTGGCCGGCATGTTCGGGGTGGCGTTCCCCGAGAATTTCCACAAACCCTATGCCGCAACCTCCATGACCGACGTCTGGCAGCGCTGGCATATGACCCTCAGCTTCTGGTTGCGGGATTATGTCTATAAATACCTGCGCGAGCCGCTGGGGCGGGTGCTGGCCATCCTCGGCACCATGGCGGTGTCGGGGCTGTGGCATGGGGCCGCCTGGACCTTCGTGGTCTGGGGGCTGATCCACGGCACGATCATGATGGCAGAGGCCCTGACCGGCCATGCCGTGCGGGCGCGCCAGTCCCGCGGCCTGGCGCGGGCGGGCTTCATTCTGGCGACCTTCCTGACCTGGGCCGTGGTCACCACCTTCTTCCGGGCGCCGACGCTGGAGGTCGCCGCATCGGTGATCGCGGGCGGCTTCGGCGCGCATGGGCCGGGCATGCTGCCGGCGGATGCCCCGCTGCTGGCCGGGCTGATCCTGGTGACCCTGGCCCTGCATCCCTTCGATACGATCGACCGCATCCGCAGCGCGACCGCCCGGGTGCCGGCGGCACTGGCCCTGCCGGTGATCCTGGTCCTCGTCGCCGGCTGCGCGATGATCGCGGCCGGCCGGCCGCAGGCGTTTTTCTATTTCGACTTCTGATCAGTCGGGACGGGGCGCGGGCGGCAGCTGCCGGTTCAGCGCCCCGGCGAGCAGCGGGGCCAGGGCCTGGTTGCCGGCATCGGTGAAGTGGCCGTGGAGGTCGATGAACATGCCGGGTCGGGCGGTGCCGAAATCCCGGGTCAGATCGACGATCCCGTCCATATCCGCGATCCGCGGCCGCAGAGCGGTGATCACCGGATCGATGACCCGGCGATAGCGCTGAAACTGCGCCAGATCTGCGAATGTGCCGTCACCGGCATCGGCGACATAAGGCATGGGCACGATCGCCAGTATGGCCGGCAGGTTGTGGCGCCGTGCCGCCGACAGCACCTCGTCCATATCGGCCATCAGCCGGTTGAGCACCGCGGCCCGGCCTTCGGGCGT
This sequence comes from Tistrella mobilis, assembly GCF_039634785.1. Taxonomy (NCBI): domain Bacteria; kingdom Pseudomonadati; phylum Pseudomonadota; class Alphaproteobacteria; order Geminicoccales; family Geminicoccaceae; genus Tistrella; species Tistrella mobilis. The sequence goes on from NZ_JBBIAB010000002.1 coordinate 344,055, forward strand.
GGTGCAGGCGTCCTCGGTCGCGGCCGCCGGACCTTCTGATGCCCTGCCGGTCAGCCGGGCGGCGATTTCGGCCAGGACCGGCCGGGGGCGGGGCGCCGGATAGGCCTGCGGCAGGCAGTACATGATCAGGTCCAGCGTGCCGTTGACGATCAGCACCTGATCGATCCGGTCACCCGCGGCGATGCGCTGCTCCAGAACCATGGTGTTGCCGGGCAGCCGCTGGCCGACGCTTGCGAAATTGCGGACCACCGTGCCGGGCATCGCGCGTTCCAGCGCCGCCGCCAGGCTGGCATCGTCCTGGTTCAACGATCCGAAGGCCTGAGAGGCGCCGAGCAGCAGAACATGGCGCGCCGCCTTGTCCGGTGCCGTGACATGGCTATGCAGCCGCTCCCCGCCGGCACCGATGGTGAAGCCGGGAACCGTGCCCGGCTGAAAGACGCCGCCGATGCCCGGAACATAGCGGATCGGCAGGTCCTGCTTCCGCGCCTCGTAATCCGCCCGCAGCCCGGCGTAAGGGTCGGCATTGCGTGCCGCCTCGACCATCCGGCCCCGCAGCCCATAGGCCAGGCCCAGCCCGATATCGAGCACGCCGTCGATCAGGGCCACGAGCAGAAACAGCCCGAAGATCAGGGCGGCGAGCTTTTTCATGCGGGAATCGATCCGGTCGGGGATGGCAGCTGGCCCCCATGAATAGCGGGAGCAAATCCCGCCGTCGATGGTTAAAGGGGCACAGTCTTCGATAAAGGAGCCGGCCCATGCCCGCCAAATCCAAGGCCCAGCAGAAAGCCGCCGGTGCGGCGCTCTCCGCCAAACGCGGCGAGACGAAGATGAGCGATCTTCAGGGCGCGTCGAAATCGATGGCGAAATCGATGAGCGAGACGGAGCTGCACGACATGGCCTCCAGCTCGCGCAAGGGCAAGCCAGAGCACGCCTCGAAATCGGATTGAGGGACCAGATCATCATGGCCAATGCGAGCAAGAAGCACATCGGCATCGGATCCCAGGGCAAGGGCAGTGGTGCAGGCGCCATGACCGACCTGCCCCGGGATGTGGAGATGGGCGACAACGAGGTGCTGTCGAACCGCGACAAGGCCCAGGGTGCGAAGACCCGCGGCTTCGACGGCAAGGCCACCCAGACCGACCAGTATCAAGACCACGAGGCCAACCGCCGGACGCGGGATGCGGGCGAGACCCGCAGCGGCCCGGGTCGCCCGCAGGGCAGTGGTCCGGGTCGCCCGCAGGGCAGTGGTCCGGGTCGCCCGCAGGGCAGTGGCGGGGAGGCGTGAGGTAACGGCGCCATGACCGACACACTCTCCCCCGCTTTGCCGGCCGGGCTGGACCGGCGGATCAACGAGGTGATGGGCCGGATCTGCGCGCGCGGATACCGGCTCGCCACCGCCGAGAGCTGCACCGGAGGGTTGATCGCATCGGTGTTGACCGATGTGCCCGGTTGCGCGCACGTGTTCGAGCGCGGCTTCGTGGTCTATAGCCCCGAGGCCAAGCGCGAGATCCTGGGCATATCGCAGCTGCTGCTCGACGGCCCCGGCCCGGTGTCGGAACCGGTGGCCCGGGCCATGGCCGAGGGCGCGCTGGCCCGGTCGATCGCCGGGATGGCGATCGCCGTCACCGGCTTTGCCGGCCCGGGCGGCCCGGGGGACGAACCCGGGCTGGTCCATGTCGCCGTGGCCATGCACCGCCGCCCGACCCTGCACCGGGTTGCCCGCTTCCAGGACGGCAGCCGCGGCGCGGTGCGGCTGGGGGCGTTGGACGTGGTGCTGGAGCTGATGACGGCCCAGCTGGACGGGGCGCCTGCGGCATAACGACCAGAGGCCCGGGATGCAGTGGTTGCCGGGCCCCCCTGGGTGATATACCGTTCTGCGGAATTCGCCCCAACCGCAGACGGACAGTACCCGTGAGCACTGAGCAGACCATCCGCGCCGCCGCGTTCCGATCCAAGATCATGTCGGCCGATGATGCCGCGGCGCTGGTGCCGCCCGGCGCCAATGTCGGCATGAGCGGCTTCACCGGTTCCGGCTATCCCAAGGCGGTGCCGCAGGCCCTGGCGCGGCGGATCGAGGCCGAGCATGCCGCCGGCCGGCCGTTCAAAATCGGGGTCTGGACCGGTGCCTCGACCGCGCCCGAGCTGGACGGCGCACTGGCGAAGGCGAAGGGGATCGAGCTGCGCCTGCCCTATCAGTCCGACCCGGTCTGCCGGGAAGAGATCAATAGCGGGCGGATGGAGTATATCGACATCCATCTGAGCCATGTGGCCCAGTTCGTCTGGTTCGGCTTTCTGGGCAAGCTGGACGTGGCCGTCATCGAGGTGACGGAAATTCTTGAGGACGGCACGCTGGTGCCGTCGACCTCCATCGGCAACAACAAGACCTGGATCGACCTGGCCGACAAGGTGATCATCGAGGTCAATGCCTGGCAGAACCCCGCCCTTCGGGGTATGCACGACATCTATTACGGCACCCGCCTGCCGCCGCACCGCACGCCGATCCCGATCCTGGCCGCCGGCGACCGGATCGGCCAGCCGGTGTTCTCGGTGGATCCGGCCAAGGTGGTGGCGGTGGTGGAAACCCACGGTCCCGACCGCAACACCGCCTTCTCTCCGCCCGATGCCACCTCGCAGGCGATCGCCGGCCATATCCTGGAATTCTTCGAGCACGAGATCGCCCGCGGCCGCCTGCCGCGCGGGCTGCTGCCGTTGCAGTCGGGCGTGGGCAATGTCGCCAATGCCGTGATGGCCGGGCTGGGATCGGGCCCCTTCGAGGGGCTGACCGCCTATACCGAGGTTTTGCAGGACGGCATGCTGGAGCTGATCCGCTCGGGCAGGATGACGCTGGCCTCGGCCACCGGCCTGTCGCTCAGCCCCGAGGCGACCCGGATCTTCAACGACGAGGCCGAGGCGCTGAAGAAACATGTCGTGCTGCGCCCGCAGGAAATCTCCAACCACCCCGAGGTCATCCGCCGGCTGGGCGTGATCGCGATGAACGGCATGATCGAGGCCGACATCTACGGCAACGTCAACTCCACTCATATCCGCGGCACCCGGATCATGAACGGCATCGGCGGCTCGGGCGATTTCGCCCGCAACGGCTATCTGTCGATCTTCATGACCCCGTCCACGGCCAAGGGCGGCACGCTGTCGGCGATCGTGCCGATGGCGACCCATGTCGACCATACCGAACACGATGTGCAGGTGATCGTCACCGAACAGGGGCTGGCGGATCTGCGCGGCCTGTCGCCCAAGCAGCGGGCGCGGGTGATCATCGACAACTGCGCCCATCCCGGCTTCCGCCCGGCGCTGAACGATTATTTCGCCCGCGCGCGGGCCGGCGCTGCCGGCCAGCACACGCCGCATCTGTTGGACGAGGCGTTCCGTTTGCTGACCCCGCTGTCATCCTCTGGTAAAAGATGACATGAGGCTTAAATATCAAGAGGGGAATGCATCATGAGTGAGCGCGTTGACGAGGGTGTGCAACAGCCCGTCTGGCAGCGGCCGGTCCTTGAAGTGATGTTGGCGGCGGACACCGCCAACTCTACCGGTGCTGCCGGCGATGGCAGTCTGGGCCTGTCCTGACGCCCCATTCTGTTCCTGAGGCACCGCCCTGCCGAGGGCTTCGAACGCCCGGATGCCCACCCGCATCCGGGCGTTTTCGTGCGTGGAAGCGGCCTCACACGCATGTTTCGCGATCGCTGTGCGGGTTTGCAGGGTCCGGATGTTGCAATACTCATCTGGAAAACCATGCCCGGGGGGACTATTCCTGGGTCAGGAGTGACACGCCCCCTAAGAACGTCAGGCCGGAAAGAAACGCATGACCACCACCCCCGCCTTCGACACGATCATCGTCGGTGCCGGAACGGCCGGCTGCCTGCTCGCCAAACGGTTGAGCGCCGATCCCGGCCGCCGCGTGCTGCTGATCGAGGCCGGCGGCAAGGACGACTATATCTGGATCCATGTGCCGGTCGGCTATCTGTACTGCATCGGCAACAAGCGCACCGACTGGTGCTTCCAGACCGAGCCGGATGCCGGGCTGAACGGCCGGGTGCTGCGCTATCCGCGCGGCAAGGTGCTGGGCGGCTGTTCCAGCATCAACGGCATGATCTATATGCGCGGCCAGGCCCGCGACTATCGCCAGTGGTCGGAAATCACCGGCGAGGACGCCTGGGACTGGGATCAGGTGCTGCCCTATTTCAAGCGCCACGAGGATCACCACAAGGGCGGCGACGATCTGCACGGCCATGGCGGCGAATGGCGGGTGGAACGCCAGCGCCTGCGCTGGGACATTCTGGACGCCTGGGCGGAAGCGGCGGTGCAGGCCGGGCTGCCGGCGACCGGCGATTTCAATCGCGGCGACAATGAAGGCGTCGGCTATTTCGAGGTCAACCAGCGCAATGGCTGGCGCTGGAACGCCGCCAAGGCCTTCCTGCGCCCGGCGCTGAACCGGCCCAATCTGACGGTCTGGACCAAGGCCCAGGTCGCCCGCCTGCTGACCGGCCGCGATGCCGACGGCCATCTGCGCTGCACCGGGGTGGAGCTGGTTCAGGATGGCCAGCGCAAGACCGTGACGGCGAAATCCGAGGTGGTGCTGTCGTCGGGCGCCATCGGCTCGCCGCAGATCCTGCAGCTGTCGGGCATCGGCCCCGCTGCCCTGCTTGCCCGCCACGGGATCGAGGTGGTGCACGATCTGCCGGGCGTCGGCGCCAATCTGCAGGACCATCTGCAGATCCGGTCGGTGTTCAAGGTGAAGGGCACGCGCACGCTCAACACCATTGCCGGCAATCTGATCGGCAAGGCCAGCATCGGGCTTGAATACGCGCTGAAGCGCACCGGGCCGATGAGCATGGCGCCCTCGCAGCTGGGCGCCTTCACCCGCTCGTCCCCTGAGAAGAACGCCGCCAACATCCAGTTCCATGTCCAGCCGCTCAGCCTGGATGCCTTCGGCGAGCCGCTGCACGATTTCGACGCCTTCACCGCCAGCGTCTGCAACCTGAACCCCAGCAGCCGCGGTTCGGTCACCATCCGCAGCGGCCGGTTCGAGGATGCACCGCTGATCGCGCCCAATTATCTGTCGACCGAAGAGGACCGCAAGGTGGCGGCGGATTCCCTGCGCGTCACCCGGCGGATCTGCGGCCAGTCGGCGCTGGCGCGTTTCCAGCCGGAAGAATGGAAGCCGGGCGTGCAGTACCAGACCGACGAGCAGCTGGCGAAGCTGGCCGGCGACATCGCCTCGACCATCTTCCACCCGGTCGGCACCACCCGCATGGGCCGGGCCGACGACCCGGACGCCGTGCTGGACCCGCATTTCCGGGTTCGCGGCATGCGTGGCCTGCGCGTGGTCGATGCCGGCGCCATGCCGACCATCACCAGCGGCAACACCAATTCGCCGACCCTGATGATGGCCGAGAAGGCGGCGGAGTGGATCCGCGCCGGCGTGTGATCCGCCGCATCTGACCCGAGGCCGAAACACTGTCCTTACGACCCGCCCCGGCGTTGCCGCGGCGGGTCGTTGCGTGTCGTCCGCCCGCCATTCCATCATGTATATGATACCGTCTTCACATCCGCGATGAACATCTGGACGCCCCGGCATGGCGGCGCCTACAGTTCTTTCTGAACGATGCGGGGGTCGCAGCGATGCGGCTCCGGCGGGCATGTCCCTGAAAACATGAATGATATCATCCCGGCCTCGCCAAGGGCCGGGCAGGGAGAAGTCATGCCTGTGCATGTGAGTTTCCCGCGAGGGGAGGCGATCCGCATCGGTACCAGACGCCGGTTCACGGCGCGGTCATGCCAGGAGGAAATGATGACGTTTTCACGCTGGGGAGCGGCCGGTGCCGGCGCCGTGCTCGCCTGGACGGTTGCCATGGGGGCCGCATCTGCGGCGGATACCGTCGACTTCCGGATCTCGCTCGACACCTCGCCCACCCATGTCCGCACGGTCTGGGTGCAGGAATTCGCCGAGCGGCTGAAAGACCAGTCCGGCGGCACGCTCAACGCCACGGTCTATCACAGCGGCCAGCTGTTCAAGGATGTGAACGTGGCCAAGGCCCTGCGTCAGGGCAGCGTCGAGATGGCCGTGCCCGGCAGCTGGGTGCTGGGCGGCTTCGAGCGCCGTTTCGACACCGCCACCCTGCCGATGCTCTATGGCCGCGGCCCCGATGAGTACCATGCCATTTCCGACGGCGAGCCCGGCCGGCTGATTTCCGAGGGGCTTGAAGAGAAGCTGGACGTCAAGGTGCTGGGCAAGTGGTTCGATCTCGGCGCCAGCCATACCTATTTCGCCAGCCGCAAGGTCGGGACCTATGCCGATATGAAGGGCGCCAAGGTGCGCTTCCCCGGCGGTGCCGGCCTGTCGGCGCGGCTGGAATATCTGGGGGCGACGCCGGTTCTGGTGCCCTGGCCCGATGTGCCGCTGGCGATGTCGCGCGGCAATTTCGACGGGCTGATCACCACCAACGAAAGCGTGAAAAGCGCCAAGCTTTGGGAATCCGGGCTTAAATACGTCTTCGAGGACTACCAGACCTTCGGCCAGTACATCCCGATGGTCGCGGGCGGCTTCTGGAAGAAGCTGACCCCCGACCAGCAGCAGCTGATGACCCGGATCTGGGACGAGGTCGCGACCGAGGAACGCGCTGCCGCCCTTGCCGCCCAGGAAGAGGCGGGCGAAGAGGCGAAGCGCCAGGGCGTGATCTTCATCACCCCCAGCCCTGAAGAACGCGCCGACATCCGCCGGAAGATGATGGAGGTGCAGGACGAGATCGCGAAATCGATCGGCATTCCGGCCGATTTCGTGAATCTGGTTCAGGACACCCTGCCACCCGACTGACGGTCACCCCCTCTCCCCCCGCATCCGCACCGAGAGACGACCGCCAGCCCGGAGGCGCCCTTGAACCGCGTTCTGAAGCTCGTGGAACACGAGCTGGTCGGGCTCGTCGCGACCATCGCGATGCTGCTTGCGACCTGGCAGCTGCTCAGCCGCTATCTCTACCCGCCCGCATCGACCCACTGGATCGACGAGGTGGTCATCTACCTGATCATCTGGGCCTCGTGCCTGAGCTTCAGCGGGCTGGTGGCGAGCAATGCCCATGTCCGTGCCGATCTGGTGCTGCGCCTGCTGCCGCCGCGCACGCAGCGCGTGGTGGAAGGCTTCAACACGCTCGCGGCGCTCACCCTCTGCGGCCTGCTGGTCTGGTTCGGCGGCCGGATCGTGTTCGACGCCTGGGATATCGGCGAGACCAGCCTCAGCGAATTGCAGTTTCCGATGTGGATCTACTACCTGGCCCTGCCGGTGGGGGCGGCGCTGATGGCGCTGCGCTATCTCGCCCGCCTGGCAGGCCTGGTCACCGGATCCATCGCCGGACAGGACGTGCTGGATGGGGGAGGCCATCTGTGAGTCAGGCGCTGTTCGGACTGTTCTTCGTTTTCCTGGGCGCCGGCATGCCGATCTTCGTGGTGCTGGGGCTGACCGCCGCGGTGCTGCTGGCGGCCGATGGTGCATCCCTGCTGCTGCTTGCCCAGAAGGTGCTGGACGAGCTGAATTCCGAGCTGCTGATGGCCTTGCCCTTCTTCGGCATGGCGGCGGTGTTCATGCAGCGCGGCGGCATCGCCCGTGCCCTGATCGACGTCTCCGCCGCCTGGATGGGGCGCCTGCCCGGGGGGCTGGGTGTGGTGGCGGTGGCGGGCTGCACGATCTTTGCGGCGATTGCCGGATCGAGCGTGGCGACGGCGCTCGCCATGGGCACGATCCTGGTGCCGGCGATGATCCGGCGCGGCTATCCGGCCTCGTTCTCCACCGCGCTGATCGGCACCGGCGGCACGCTCGGCATCCTGATCCCACCCAGCCTGCCCCTGATCCTGTTCGCGATCATCGCCGAGGAATCGGTGCCGCGGCTGTTCCTGGCCGGCGTGGTGCCGGGCGTGCTTCAGGCGCTGATGCTGATCCTGTTCGTGATCTGGACGGCCCGCCGCAAGGGCTACCCGCCCGAGCCGCGGATGAGCCGGGCGGCATTCGCCCGGGTCAACCTGAAGGCCCTGCCGGCCTTTGCGGTGCCGGTGATCGTGGCGGTCGGCATCTATGGCGGTTTCGTCACCGTCACCGAGGCGGCGGTGCTGGCGGCGCTGGTGGCGATGCTGGTGGGCATGACCGTCTATCGCGGCTTCACCCTTGCCCAGGCGCCGGCGGTGATGGGCCAGGCGGTCAGGTCCGCCGCCAGCATCATGGTGATCATCGCCATGGCGCTCGCCTTCGGTCATTGGGTGACGGAAAGCGGCGTGCCGGCGGCGGTGGTGGATTTCGTCACCCGCAACGACCTCTCGGCCTGGCAGTTCCTGCTGGCCATCAACCTGCTGCTGCTGGTGCTCGGCATGTTCCTGGAGGTGGCCTCGATCATCCTGATCGCGGTGCCGATCCTGATGCCGGTGGTCACGGCGCTGGGCATCGACCCGGTCCATTTCGCGATCGTGATCGTGGTGAACATGGAGATCGCGCTGCTGACCCCGCCGGTCGGGCTCAATCTCTACGTCCTCTCCAGCATTTCCAAGGTGCCGATCGGCGAGGTGATCCGCGGCATCTGGCCGTTCATCGCCCTGTTCGCGGTCTATCTGGCGCTGATCACCTATGTGCCCGCCCTGTCGCTCTGGCTGCCGACCCTGGTCTATGGCGGCTGAATTCCCCCCATTCCCTGTCGAGGAGACGAGATGATGACCGCGATCGACGGTGCCGGCGGCATCACCGGAGCGTTCACCCGCCTGCTGGCCGGGCTCGGCACTGCGGCGATCGACGAGGAGGCGGCGACCGTTGCCCGGCAATGCCTGCTCGACTGGATCGGCGTGTCGCTGGCCGGCCGGCATGAGCCGCTGGTCGACATTCTGGTCGAAGCGGCCCGGGCGGAGGGCGGCGGCGGCCATCTGCCGCTGCCCGGCCGGCCCGAGACCCTGCCGCTGACCCAGGCGGTGACCGTGACCGGCGCCATGTCCCATGCGCTGGATTATGACGACGTCCATCTGGCGATGCAGGGCCATCCGAGCGTGGCGGTGATCCCGGCAGCCTGGGCCCTGGCGCTGGCGGAGGGGCGCGATGGCGGCGCCCTGATCCGCGCGATCGTGGGCGGCTTCGAGATCGCCTGCCGGATCGGCCTGCTGATGGGGCCGTCGCATTATGCCCGCGGCTGGCATGCCACCGGCACGGTCGGCAGCTTCGGCGCGATGGCGGCCTCATCCCTGCTGCTGGGGCTGGACGAGGGGCGCATCGCCCATGGCTTCGGCATCGCCGGCACCCAGGCCGCCGGGCTGAAGGCGGTGTTCGGCACCATGAGCAAGCCGCTTCATGCCGGGCGCGCTGCGGCCAACGGGCTGACGGCGGCGCGTCTCGCCGCCCGCGGCTTCACCAGCCATCCCGACATTCTGGGCGCGGCCCAGGGCTTCGGCGACACCCAGTCCGACGGGCTGAACCCCGCGGCGGCGCTGGCCCCCGCGCCGGGCTTCATGATCCGCGACACGCTCTTCAAATATCACGCCGCCTGCTATCTGACCCATTCGGCGATCGAGGCGGTGCACAGCCTGGGCCGGATCGATCCCGAGGCGGTGCGCCGCGTCGTGGTCCGGGTCGATCCCGGCCATCTGAGGGTCTGCAACATTCCGGCCCCGGCGACGGGGCTGGAGATGAAGTTCTCGCTGCGCATGACCACCGCACTCGCCCTTGCCGGCGAGGATACCGCGCGCGAGGCGCTGTTTGCCGATGCCACCGCCGCCCGGCCCGATCTCGTCCGGCTGCGCGATGCGGTGACGGTCGAGCCGCGCGCGGCGCCGAGCAGCACGCTTTCCGAAATCGAAGTCGAGCTTGCCGACGGCGCCACCCGGCGGGCGGCTTTCGATGTCGGCGTGCCGGCGGCCGATCTCGACCGGCAATGGCAGCGGCTGTCGGCCAAATTCCTCGGCCTTGCCCGGCCGGTGCTGGGCGAGGCCCGCAGCCGCGAGGTGCTGGGCCGCGTACGTGAACTGGATGCCCGCACCGATCTCGGCCCCCTGGCCGGGCTTCTGACCGCGTCCTGACTTGCCCCAAGGAGTACCGAACGAGATGAGTGATACCAACGACAAGAGCGGGGATTTCCGGGAGCGGGCGATCCTGCTCGCCCGCGGCCACCGCTACGAGGATTTCGAGCCGGGGCGGGTGTTCGAGCATCATCTGGGCCGCACGCTGACCGAGGGCGACAACATCGCCTTCACCACGCTGACGCTTCATTACAACCCGCTCTATTTCAACGACGCCTTCGCCCGGGCGAACGGTCATGACGGGCTGGTCGCCAACCCGCTGCTGGTCTTCAACATCGTCTTCGGCCTGTCGGTCGAGGATCTGAGCGAGGGCGGCGGGCCGTTCCTCGGCGTCGACGACCTCAGCTTCCGGCGCCCGGTCCGGGTCGGCGAAACGCTGCTCGCCCGCAGCCGGGTGCTGGACCGCCGCCCGTCGGACAAGTTCAAGGGCTACGGCATCGTGAGCTGGGCCACCGAGGGCTTCACGCCCGAGGGCGAGACGGTCGTCACCTTCCAGCGCTCCAATCTCGTGAGGTACCGGCAGTGAGCACGCGTCCCGAAACCGGCGGCTATATGACCGAAGACCGCCGGATGATCCAGCAATCGGCCCGCGATTTCGCGATGCGCGAGGTGTTGCCGGTCGCCAACCGGCTGGATCCCGAGCAGGGCGACATCCCGATGGCGCTGCGCGACAAGATGGCCGAGATGGGCTATTTCGGCATCACCATCGACGAGAAATACGGCGGTCTGGGCCTCGGCTGTTTCGAATACTGCCTGGTGGCCGAGGAACTGGCGCGCGCCTGGATGAGCGTCGCCAGCATCATCGCCCGCGGCAACGGCATGATCGGCTTCGATGCGATGAGCGAGGCCCAGCGGGCCGAGATCATGCCCCGGGTCGCATCGGGGCAGTATCTCGGCGCCTTCTCGATGTCGGAGCCCAATGCAGGATCGGACGTCGCCAATATCAGCTGCCGGGCGCGGCGCGACGGCGACGACTGGCTGATCACCGGCAACAAATACTGGTGCACCTTTGCCGATGGTGCCGACTACATCATCGTGATCGCCCGCACCGACCCCGATGTCGACCCGAAGCGCCGCCATAAGGGGCTGTCGATCTTCCTGGTCGACAAGCCGCGCGGCCAGCTGCCGCCCGGCTGCCAGGGCAGCCCGATCCCCAAGATCGGCTATTTCGGCTGGAAGACCTGGGAACTCGCTTTCGACGACTGCCGGGTACCGGCTTCGGCCATGGTGGGGGAAGAGGGCAAGGCCTTCTATGCCGTGACCCATGGGCTGGAGAAGGCGCGCGCCCATACCGCCGCCCGTGCCATCGGCCTGGCCCGTGCGGCGCTGGAGGATGCCACCGCCTATGCGCAGGAGCGCATCCAGTTCGGCCGGCCGATCGGCGATTTCCAGGCGATCCGCTTCAAGCTCGCCACCATGGCGACCGAGATCGAGGCCGCCCGGCAGCTGATGTATTTCGTCTGCACCGAAATCGACAGCGGCCGGCGCTGCGACAAGGAGGCGGCGATGGCCAAGTACTTCGCCTCGGAAATGGCCGAGCGGGTGACCAGCCAGGGCCTGCAGATCCTGGGCGGCGCCGGCTACACCAAGCTGCATGCCATGGAGCGTCACTGGCGTGACGCCCGGCTGACGAAGATCTTCGAGGGCACCTCCGAGATCCAGCAGCGCATCATTTCCGACCATCTGCTCGGACGCTGAGGAGGCGGACATGTTGAGCACGCTCACCGCATCGTCGAAATATTTCGAGGACTTCACCCCCGGCGAGGTCTACCGCCATGCCCGTGGCAAGACCGTCACCGAGATGGACAACGTGATGATCACCAACATGGTGATGAACACCGCCGAGGGTCATTTCAACGAACACCTGATGAAGGGGAGCGAGATCTTCGGCCAGCGGGTGGTGTTCGGCGGCATCAATATCTCGATGGTGATCGGCCTCGCCGCCCAGGACACCGCCGCCAATGCCATTGCCGAACTCGGTATGGATAAGATCCGGCTGCGCCATCCGGTCGTGCATGGCGACACGCTCTATGCCTATAGCGAGGTGCTGTCGGCCGAAGCTGCCGCCGACCGCGAGGATGCCGGCGTGGTGGCCTTCCGCCACTGGGGCGTCAACCAGGACGACAGGCTGGTCTTCCAGGGGGAGCGGCGGGTGCTGATCAAGCGCCGCAGCCATTGGGGGGAGAAATGAACGCCCCTCCGGAGGCCGGCCTTCCGGGCGCGCTTGCCGGGCTCAAGGTCATCGACCTGACGGTGATGCTGGCGGGGCCGTTCTGCACCATGCTGCTGGCCGATCAGGGCGCCGACGTGATCAAGGTGGAACCGCCCGAGGGCGACCATACCCGCACCGTCGGTCCCTTCATGCCCGATGACGGGCTGCGCGCCTTCGGCGGCTATTTCCAGAGCGTCAACCGCAACAAGCGCAGCATCGCGCTCGACCTGAAGAGCGCGGCCGGCCGGGCCGATTTCCTGAAGCTGGTCGCAGGCGCCGATGTGGTGGTGGAGAATTTCCGCACCGGGGTGATGGACCGGCTGGGCCTGGGCTACGAGACGCTGGCCAGGGTCAACCCCCGGCTGGTTTATGCCTGCCTGCGCGGTTTCGGCGATCCGCGCACCGGCGCCAGCCCCTATGTCGATTGGCCGGCCTATGACGTGGTCGCCCAGGCGATGGGCGGGGTGATGGGCATCACCGGACCCGCCCCCGACCAGCCGCTGAAGGTGGGCCCCGGCATCGGCGACACCGTGCCGGCCACCATGCTCGCCTTCGGCATCCTGGCGGCGGTGCGCCATGCGGACCGCACCGGAAAGGGCCAGTTCGTCGACATCGCCATGTATGACGCCATCCTGGCGCTGTGCGAACGCATCGCCTTTCAGCATTCCTATGCCGGCGTGGTGCCGCATCCGGAAGGCAACGGCCACCCGCTGCTCTGTCCTTTCGGCCTGTTCCGCGCGGCCGACGGCTGGGTGTCGATCGCCTGCCCGCAGGACCGGTTCTGGCGCGATCTCTGCACGGCCATGGGCCGGCCGGATCTCGGCACCGATCCGCGCTATGCGCTCAACAACGACCGGGTGGTGCATCGCACCGAGGTGATCGAGGCGGTGACCGCCTGGACCAGCACCCGCAGCAAGGCCGAGCTTGGGGCGGCACTCGGCGGGCTGGTGCCCTTCGGGCCGGTCAATGATGCCGCCGACATCTTCGCCGACCCCCATGTGGCGGTGCGCGAGATGCTCCAGCCGGTCGACCATCCGGGATCCGCCCGCCGGGGCATGATTGCCGGCGTGCCGCTGCGCATGACCCTGACCCAGGGTCGGGTGCGCGCCCGGGCACCGCTGCTCGACGAGCATGCCGACGATATCCGCGCCGAATTCACGCGCGCAGCACCCTCCCTTCAGAAGACCTCGAACCAGGACCAGACACAATGACCGACAGCCTGAAGACCCGCCCCCGCCGCCTGCGCCGCAGCCAGTTGAGCGTTCCCGGCAGCAGCGAGAAGATGATGGCCAAGGCGGCAGGCTCGGCCGCCGACCATGTCTTTCTCGATCTGGAAGACGCGGTGGCGCCCAATGCCAAGGTGGCGGCGCGCGCGAAGATCGTGACCGCGCTCCGCGAACTCGACTGGGGCAACAGGACCCGCTGCGTGCGGATCAACGATCTCGGCACCGAATATGCCTATGAGGACGTGATCACCGTGGTCGAGGGCGCGGGCGAGTATCTCGACACCATCATGGTGCCGAAGGTGAAGACCGCCCATGACGTGATGTGGATCGACATCCTGCTCGGCCAGATCGAGCGCAAGCTCGGCCTCACCCGCCGGATCGGCGTCGAGGTGCTGATCGAGGAGGTGGAGGGCATGATGAACATCGATGCCATCGCCGCCGCCTCGCCCAGGCTGGAATGCCTGATCTTCGGCATGGGCGACTATTCGGCCTCGCAGGGCATCGATATCGGCGGTGCCTTCGGCCCCTCGGGCTATCCGGGCGACATCTGGCATTATCCGCGCTACCGCCTGGCGATCGCCGCCCGTGCCCATGGGCTGGATGCGGTCGACGGCCCCTTTGCCGATTTCCGCAACCCGGAGGCCTATCGCGAGGAATGCCGCCGGGCGATGACCCTGGGCTGCGTCGGCAAATGGGCGATCCACCCGGCCCAGATCGAGCCGGCGCTCGAGGTGTTCTCGCCATCCGCCGAGGCGGTCGCACGCGCCCGCAAGCTGGCCGCCGCCTATGCCGAAGCCCAGGCCCGCGGCGAGGGTGCGGTGCAGGTGGACGGGGTGATGGTCGACGTCGCCTCGATCCGCATCCTGCAGAACGTGATCGACAAGGCGGAGATGATCGGGATGTGATGCGGGCAGGGGCATGCCGGCCGGCATGCCCCGCCACCTGGCCCTCTCATCTTGAAGGGAAGAACCCTCCATGGCCGAAGGCGATGGTGTCGTCAAATCTGCGGGCCGGGTGCTGGGCCTGCTTCAGGTCTTCGCCGAACATCGCCGGCCGATGCGGGTGTCCGAGATCGCCCAGGCCATGGGCATTCCGCAATCCAGTACCTCGATGCTGCTGAAGACGCTCACCGCCATGGGCTATGTCAGCTTCGATGCCGAGGCCAAGGCCTTCCGGCCGACCCTGCGCGTGGCTCTGCTCGGCGCCTGGCTGAACGAGGAATTCGCGGCCGAAGGCAGCGTCGACGAGATGATGGTCGAAATGGCCCGCGCCACCGCCGACACGGTCATCCTGGCGGTGGAGAACGGGGTCTGGTCGGAATACATCCATGTGGTGCAGTCCGAGCAGGACCTGCGCTATGCGCTGCGGCCGGGCACGAGGCGGCCCCTGCCCGCGACCAATCTGGGCCGGGTGCTGCTGGCGGCCAAGCCCGATGACGAGATCGAGCGGATCATCCGCCGGATCAATGCCGAGGCGGCGGCGGGCGACCGGCGTTTCGACGTCGCGACAACGCTTGACGCGGTGCATGCGATCCGGCGCGACGGCTATTCCTTTGCCCATAATCTGATCTCGTCCGGGGCCAGCGTCATCGCGCTGCCGATGCCGGTTCCGCCCGGTTACAAGCCGATGGCGATCGGCATCGGCGGCCCCACCGACCGGCTGGAGCGGGGGCAGGAGATGATCCTGGCCGAGATGCGCCGGCTGCTGTCGCAGTATCTGGGGGGCTGAGCCTTGTCCGCGATGCTGCCGCCGCTGCTGGTGACGCTGATCGCGCATACCGTGCTGTCGCTGTCGGCCGCCTCGGTGCCGGTGCTGATGCCGATGATCGCCGGCGCCGATGCTGCGGCGGTGATCGGCTCGTTCACCGCGGTTCTCTATGCGAGCGCGGCCCTCACCTCGCTCTCCACCGGCCATCTGATCCAGCGCATCGGGCCGGTGACCGCCATCCAGATGGCGCTGTTTGCCTGTGCGGCCGGCGTGCTGCTCTGCCAGATCGGCAGCCTGCCGGCGCTGATCGGCGGGGCGGTGCTGATCGGCATAGGCTATGGCCCGGTCACGCCCGCCGGATCGTTGCTGCTGAGTTTCACCGTGCCCGTGCGCCGCTTTGGGCTGGCCTTTTCCATCAACCGCACCGGTGTGCCGGGCGGCATCGCTCTGGCCGGGCTTATCCTCCCTCGGACCGGTCAGGCCCTCGGCTGGCATCTGTCGCTGGCCGGCATTGCCGGCGCTGCCCTGGCAGCCGCCCTCGCCCTTGGGGCAGGGCGGTTCCTCGACCGTCCCATCCGCCGTCCGCCCCCCTCAGGAGGGCGGATGGGGCGGTCTCTTGTCTCCGGTCTCGTGGCCAATCTGGGCCATGTTCTGACCGACCGGGCGGTGGCGCCGCTCTCGCTCGCCTCGGTCGTCTATCTGGGGGCGCAAAGCTGCCTTGCGGCCTTTCTGGTCGCCTTCCTGATGGGGCCGATGGGAATGGCGGCGGTAGAGGCGGGAGCCCTGCTCGCGGCCGCCCAGGCGGTCGGCATCGGTGCCCGGCTTGCGCTTGGCATGATGTCCGATCTTCTGCCCTCGCGGCTGGCGATGGTGGGGCTGATCGGGCTGGTGATCGCGCTGGCCGCCGGGCTGACCGCGGCGATGTCGCCCGGCTGGCCGGGGATCATCGTCACCGCGGTGGTCCTGCTCTACGGCGCTTCGGCGCTGGGCTGGAACGGGGTGGTGCTGGCGGCACTCGCCCAGGCGGCGCCCCGGGACCGGGCGGCGGAAATCTCCGGCGCCTCTACCGCGGTCGCCTATGCCGGTGCGGTGGCGGGCCCCGGTCTCTTCGCCCTGGTGCTGGAGGCGGCGGGTTTTGCCGCCGCCTTCGCCACCGTGGCCGGGATTGCAGCCCTGGCCGCGCTGATCATCCTGCGGCGGGCCGCGAGATGACCCTCGGGTGTTTTCAGTCGCGGAAGCTGGCCGGGCGCTTTTCGAAGAACGCCGTCATCGCCTCGGTCAGGTCGTCCGAGAGCAGCATGGCGGCGTTCCAGGTGGCGATGTAGTTCAGCCCGTCGGCGACGGAATGGTCGCGGACATAGGTGATCATCTCCTTGGTGCCGCGGATGGCGAGCGGGGATTTGGCGGCGATCCCGGCCGCGATCGCCAGCACGCCTTCGTTCAGTGCATCGACGGTGGGGAATCGGCGGTTGATCAGCTGCATGGCCTCGGCTTCGGCCGCGGTCACCTTGCGGGCGGTATAGGCCAGTTCTCGCGCCATGCCTTCGCCCACGATCTTGGGCAGGCGCTGCAAGGTGCCGACATCCGCCGCCAGGCCCATATCGACCTCTTTGACCGAGAACCAGGCGTCGTCGGCGGCATAGCGCATGTCGCAGGCGGTGATCAGGTCGATGCCGCCGCCGACGCAGGGGCCGTTGACGGCCGCGATCACCGGCTTGCGGCAGCGTTCGACCGAGGTGACGGTGTCCTGGATGTCCAGGATCTGGCGGCGGAGCTTTTCACCCCGCCTTCCGTCGCAGCCGTCGGCCACCTCGTCCTTCATCGCGCCCAGCATGGCCAGATCGATGCCGGCGGTGAAGAAGCGCCCGGCGCCGGTGATGATGCCGACGCGCGCCTCTGGCGTTTCGTCCAGCCATTCCATCGCCGCCTTCAGCTCCACCCACATCGGCGCGTTCATGGCATTGGCCTTGTCCGGCCGGTTCAGCGTCACCCGGGCGACGGCATTCTCCAGCGTGACGGTCAGGGTGGTGAAGTCCGGCGGCGTGACGGCAGCGGGGCGGGAGGCGGACATCGGGGCGTTTCCTCGTCAATCAGACGTTCGTTTCAATTTGCCCGATTGTCCGTCATACCCTCCGTCAGTGCAAGGGCGTGCGCGCAAGGCTGCGCGCCCTGTCAGCGGCTTCCGAACAACTTCCCGACAACCGACCCCATCACCGGCATCAGGGTGGAGAGCAGGGACCCGAAGAGGCCGACCCCGCCGGCCACCCCCTCCAGATCGGCATCGCTCAAGCTATCCGTGCCGGCAAGTGGCGGCACCGGCAGGACCAGATGGTCGGCGGTGCTGCGCGCCGCGACGGCGGCGGCCTCTGCGGGGGCGGTGATTTCGGCGCTGACCTGCACGCCCTCGGCCAGGATGAAACCGGCGCGGGTCAGCTCGGCCTTCGGGTCGGCCAGGAGCCGGTGATGACGTGCTGCATCGCGGCTGGCTGCGGCCAGCAGCCGGGCCAGATCTTCAAGCGTCGCAGCCTGCGGCGCGGCCGGTACGGAGGCGTGATGCGGGGCAGCCATTGAGGGGCTCCGGGCGTCGTGTCGGAAAGGAGGGGGGCGGGACGGAGGAGCCCGGGGAGGGGGCGCGGCTACGAGTTGTAGACGGCGGAGATGTCGTTGATCGTCTTGGCCGCCGCGCCCTTGACGGAATGGCCCGTGAACAGCCCGAAGGCGAACAGCACGCCGGCGCCCATGGCCATCAGATGGGCCATGAACCGGCCGGCCGCGCCGCTGCCGGCCACGGCCTCCAGATCGGCATCGCTCAGCTCGTCGTCCGACAGCGGCGGCAGGGGCAGCACCAGGCATGACGGCGTGGTGCGGCCGAGCACGGCGGCAAAACCGGCGGGGGAGGTCACCTCGGTCGTGACCTCTACCCCCTCGGCGACCGGCAGGCCGGCATCGGCCAGGACCGCCCGCGGGTCGGCGCGCAGCCGGCCATGCAGATCGGGATCGCGGCCGGCGGCTTCCAGCAGCCTGGCCAGCTGCCCCAGGATCTCGGCCTGAAGGGCGTCCGGCACGGTGGGGTGAAGGGTGTCTGCCATGAGGGATCTCCCGGCCTGCATGCATGTCGAGGCAACAAGAATAACAGTGAGGCGCGCGTCAGCTCCCGCCCCGGGCAGCCTGCGCATCGGCATGGTGCTGGGCGACCGCCCCGGCTATGTCGACCTTCCGGTAGAAAATCTGGTTGAAGGCCACCCGTGCGGCCCCGAACAGGCTGCCGAAGAAATTGGCGAGCGCGCCGCCACCGGAGACGCCGTCCAGATCGGCATCGCTCAGCTCGCGGCCGTCGACCAGCGGCGGCACCGGCAGGACCAGATGGTCGGGGGTGGTGCGGCCCGCCACCGCTGCGGCCCGGGCGGGCGGGGTGATCTCTGCCGTCACCTCGACGGCATCGCCGACCGGCAGGCCGGCTTCGGCCAGGGCCGCGCGCGGATCGTCCAGCAGGCGCTGATGCAGGGCGGGGTTGTGGGCGGCATCGTTCAGCAGCCGGGCCAGGTGGTGCAGGACATCGGTATCGGTCGCGGCAGTGGCGTCGGTCATGGAACAGGCTTCCGCTGGCGTGCAATCATGACCGCAGTATAGCGGGGGCGGCCCGGCGGGACTTTTCGCTGCGTCTCTAAAACCCGGCCGTCCGTCTCATCGGGTCAACGGCCGTTCATCAGCTTGCCGATGGCCGATCCGGCGATCGGCCCGATGGCCGAGATCAGGTCGTTGAACCAGCCGCCACCGGCAACCCGGTCCAGATCGCTGTCGTTGAGCGCCGCATCGCCGGCCAGCGGCGGCACCGGCAGGATCAGCCAGGTGGGGGTGGTGCGCGCCACCACGGCCGCGGCCTCGGCCGGCGGGGTGATTTCGGCGGTCACCCGGACATCGTCGTCGACGGCGATGCCGGCCGCGGTGAGTGCGGCGCGCGGATCGGCCAGCAGGCGCTGATGCAGGGCCCGATCATGGGCGGCATCGTTCAGCAGCCTGGCCAGGCGGTGCAGCGGATCGGTCGGGGTGGGGGCGGGGGTGTCGGGCATGGCATCGGTCTTTCGCTGTCCTGCGTCCGCGCGCGCAGGCTGATGCCCCCAGTATAGCGCGGGCGGCCGGGCCCGACTTTTCGCGCCGTCTCTGAAACCCGGCCGTCCGTCTCATTCCGGCTTATGGTCCGCGCGGTCAACGCAGGCCGAATATGCCCGGGATGCCGGTCGTGAATGAGGGGCCGAAAGTCTGCACCTGATCGTAGAACCGGTTGCCGCCCGACACATGGTCCAGATCGGCATCGCTCAGCGCATCCTGGCCGGCAAGCGGCGGGACGGGCAGGACCAGATGGTCCGGGGTGGTCGCCTCGGCAATCGCCGCGGCATCCGCGGAGTCCGTGATACGGATGGTCACCTGAACGCCGTCGGCCACGGCCAGGCCGGCCTCGGCCAGCACGGCCTTCGGGGTCTGGCACAGCCGGTGATGAAGAGCGGCGTCACGGCCGGCGGCGGCCAGCAGCCGGGCCAGTCGTTCAAGAATGTCCGTCTGTTGCGCTGCCGGCGCGTGTGCATGGATGGCGTCTGCCATGGCGGGTCTCCCGGCCCGGGTGCATATCGAAGATGTGGCCTGGCGGATGACGGGCTCACCAATCCATCCGCCGGCACCATCCCTGACATGCAGCCGCGTCCGATCAAAGGCATCGGCGGCGGCCGGGTAAACCCCTGGCGATACCGGGCGGTGCCCTACCCGGACACCCCGATCTTCGGCACCGGCACGCCCTGTTCTTCCGCGGCGGCCAGCTGCACCGCCTTGGCGCGCCGGAAGCCCTCGCGCCCCGACAGCCGTTCCCAATAGGCGCGGACATTGGGGCCGAGTTCGCCCGCCAGCCCCACCGAATGGGCAAGCAGGATGGCATAGCCGACCGAGATGTCGGCGGCGGTGAAGCGGCCGGCGCAGAGATAGTCCTGTTCGCCGGTCATCTGCTCGATCAGCCGCAGCCGGGCCAGGAACCATTTGGCGTAGTCGTCGGCGGCCTGGGGCAGCTTGCGCTCGTCGGGTTCAAAGAAGCGATAGCGCAGCACCAGGGTCTGCGGGAAGGTCAGCGTCGCCTCGCCGAAATGCAGGAAGTTGAGGAAGGGGCCGTAATCGGCCTCGTCCGGCGCCACAGCCAGGCTGGTCGGGCCATAGCGGGTGACGAGATACTGGCAGATCGCCGCCGATTCGGTCATCCGCTTGCCCTCGTCGAACAGGGCCGGGATGGTGCCGAGCGGGTTGATCTCCAGATAGCTCTTCTGGAACACCCGGGGCGGGAAGGGCAGCATCTTCAACTCGTAGGCCGGGCCGCCGGTTTCCACCGCCAGCTCCTCCAGCGTCCAGAGCGGGCGGAAGGAACGGGCGTCGTGGCAATGATAGAGGGTCAGCAAGGCGTCACATCCTCCCGGGTGCTGTCCGTCCGGCGTAGGGGGCAGCGGGGCCTAGAGCCCCATCTGCCGGCTCGCCAGATCCTTCATGATTTCCTCGGCGCCGCCGCCGATGGCATTGACCTTCACTTCGCGGTAGATCCGCTCCACCGCCGCCCCGCGCATATAGCCGGCGCCGCCGAAGATCTGCACGGCTTCCGAGGCACAATACGCCATGGTCTGCGTGGCCTGGTTCTTGGCCATGCAGATCTGGGCAACCGGATTGTCGCCGGCTTCCAGCGCCCAGACCAGTCTTTCGATGAAGGCCTCGGTCACCTCCACACGCTGGGCCATGTCGACCAGCTTGTGGCGGATGACCTGATGGCTGGACAAGGGCTTGCCGAAGGTGATGCGCTCGCGGGCATAGGCGGCCGCCTCGTCCACGCAGACCCGGGCGAAGGCACAGGCGGTGGTGGCGAGCGAGATCCGCTCGTCGTTGAAATTCAGCATGATCGTCCGGAAGGCCGAGCCTTCCTCGCCGATCAGATTGGCGACCGGCACCCGGACCTCGTCGAAATGGAGCGTCGCGGTGTCGGAGGCCCACCAGCCCATCTTTTTCAGCGGCGTGCGGGCGAAGCCGGGGCTTCCCGCCTCGATCACCATCAGGCTGATGCCGTCGCGGCCGGGGCCGCCGGTGCGCACCGCGACCGTGTAATAATCGGCGCGCATGCCCGATGTGATGAAGGTCTTCTCGCCGCTGACCACATAATGGTCGCCCTCGCGCCGCGCCTTCGTGCGGATACTGGCGACATCGGAGCCGCCATTCGGTTCGGTGATCGCCAGCGCCGAGATCTTCTCGCCCGCCAGAATGCCCGGCAGCACCCGGGCCTTCAGCTCGTCCGAGCCGGCCTTCAAAATCGGCGGCGCACCGATGGTGTGGCTGAGCAGGCTGGCCGGCACGCCGCCCGCCCCGCAGCGCGCCAGTTCCCGGCCGGCGATCATGCTCATGAACCGGTCGGCCGGGATGCCGCCATAGTCTTCCGGATAGCCGAGGCCGAGCAGCCCGATCTCCGCCGCCCTGCGGTAGAGGTCGCGCGGGAATTCGCCCGCCTCGTCCCAGTCATTGACGAAGGGGGTGATCTCGCGCGCCACCCAGCGGCGGAGCGTGTCCTGCCACTCCAGATGCTCGGGCGAGAGATAGGGGGAGCGCAGGAGGTTCATGGGGGGCGTCTCCGTGGGTTCAGCCTGCGGCAGTCGGGTTGGTTCAGCCTGCGGCAGCCGGGGCCTCGATTTCGACCAGCACCTGGCCCGCGCCGACCTGGTCGCCTTCGCCGACGGTGATGGCGGTGATCCGGCCGGCGAGGTCGGCCTTGTGGACATGCTCCATCTTCATCGCCTCCAGCGTCACCAGCGGCCGGCCGGGCTCGACCTCGTCGCCGATGGCGGCCAGAACCGCGACCACCCGGCCGTTCATCGCCGCCCGGATCCGGCCGTCGCCCGCGGCCTCTCCGGCGCGATGGGCGGGTTCGAAAGACCGGTCGTCGATGCGGACCGGCCGGCCGTCCAGATGCAGATGCAGCACATGGCCGTCGCGGGCGAAACGCAGCCGGGTGGTGGTGCCGTCGATGGCGGCGACCAGCGCGCCCGCCACGCCCTGGGCTTCGGGCGCGAGCTCGACCGGGGCCAGGTCCACGATCTCCCCCTCGACCTCGGCCGTGAAGCGACCGGGGCCGGCGCGGGCGATCGACACGCCCATCGCGATGCCGTCCACCGCCAGCAGCACCGGCACCGGCAGGGTATGGGCCAGGCTGCGCCCGGCGACGCCGCGACCGTCGGTGGCGATGCCGTGCAGCAGCAGGGCCGCGACCGCGGCGGCGCGGCGGTCGGCCCGGGCGTCGCGGGCCAGCAGCTCGTCGCCATGGGCGCCGATGAAGGCGGTGGTCGCCTGGCCGGCCGCGAAGACCGGATGGGCGAGACAGGCCGCCAGGAAGCCCTGATTGGTGGCGATGCCCAGCGCCACCGTGTCTTCCAGCCCGTGGATCAGCTTCCGGCAGGCATCGGCGCGGCTGTCGCCATGGGCGATGACCTTGGCGATCATCGAGTCGTAATAGGGCGAGATTTCCGGGTCGCCGCCGAGGGCATGATCGACCCGCAGCGCCGCGGTCGGCGCCCAGGCCCTGAACCGGCCGCTCTGGGGCATGAAGCCCTTCGCCGGATCCTCGGCACAAAGCCGGACCTCGATCGCATGGCCCCGCACCTGCACCTGGGCCTGGGTGATCGGCAGCGGCGCGCCGGCCGCCGCGATCAGCTGCAGCTCGACCAGGTCCAGCCCGGTGACGGCCTCGGTCACCGGATGTTCCACCTGCAGCCGGGTGTTCATCTCCATGAAGTAATAGCGGCCCTGGGCATCGAGCAGGAATTCCAGCGTGCCGGCGCCCTCGTAACCGATCGCGCGGGCGGCCTGGACGGCGGTCTCGCCCATCCGCGCCCGCAGATCTTCATCGACCGCGGGCGAGGGCGCCTCTTCGATCACCTTCTGGTGGCGACGCTGAACCGAGCAGTCGCGCTCGCCCAGATGCAGCACATTGCCATGACGGTCGGCGATGACCTGGATTTCGACATGGCGCGGCGACAGGATCGCCTTTTCGATGATCACATCGGGGTTGCCGAAGGCGCTCTGCGCTTCCGATCGTGCGCTCTTGAGGGCGGCCGGGAAGTCGGCCTCACGCTCGACCAGCCGCATGCCGCGGCCGCCGCCGCCGGCGGTCGCCTTGATCATCACCGGAAAGCCGATCCGGCCGGCCTCGGCGGCAAGCCGGGCCTCGTCCTGGTCCTCGCCCTGATAGCCGGGCACGCAGGGCACGCCGGCCGCTTCCATCACCCGCTTGGCGCCGGCCTTGTCGCCCATGGCGATGATGGCGGCGGGCGAGGGGCCGATGAACACGATCCCGGCCTCGGCGCAGGCGCCGGCGAACGCGGCATTCTCGGCCAGGAAGCCATAGCCCGGATGGATGGCATCGGCGCCGGCGGCTTTGGCGGCGGCGATGATCGCGTCGATCTTGAGATACGAAGCGGCGGGTGCGGCCTCGCCGATGCGCACGGCCCGGTCGGCCTCGCGGACATGGGCGGCGCCGGCATCGGCATCGGAATAGACCGCGACCGTGCGATAGCCCAGGCGGCGGGCGGTGCGGATCACCCGGCGGGCGATCTCTCCGCGATTGGCGATGAGGATGGTGGAGAAGGGGGTAGGTTCGGCCATGACCCTGACACTCTGACGGAAAACGGGGAAGGGGTGGGGCGGGCGGCGCGTCTCTGCCCGGATCAGGCAGAGGGCGGCCCTCCGGTCACGGCCTGGCGACCGAGAACTGCATCCGGCGGGGCTGGCGGGCCTCGGCCTCGCGGCAGATCGCCAGCACCTCGGCCAGCACCGCGCGGGTGTCGCGCGGGTCGATCACGCCGTCGTCCAGCAGGCGGGAACTGGTGGCGAAGACGCTCATCTGGCCGTCGAAGATGTCGATGATCCGCTTCTGAAGGGCATCCAGCTGGGCCTGATCCGGCTCCACGCCCTTGCGCTTCGCGGCGGCCGCCGTGACGATCGCCATGGTCTGGGCGGCCTGCTCGCCACCCATCACCGCGGTCCTCGCATTGGGCCACGAGAAGCAGAAGCGCGGGTGGAAGCCGCGGCCGCACATGCCGTAATTGCCGGCACCGAAGGATGCGCCGCAATAGATGGTGATCTGCGGCACCGTGGCGCTGGTCACCGCCTGGATCATCTTGGAGCCGTGCTTGATCATCCCCGCCTCTTCATAGGCGCGGCCGACCATATAGCCGGTGGTGTTGTTGAGGTAGATGATCGGGGTTTCCGACTGGCAGCAGGCCTGGATGAAATGCGTCGCCTTGTTGGCGCCGGCCGGGTCGATCGGACCGTTATTGGTGATGATGCCGACCGCGAAACCCTCGATCCGGGCATGGCCGCAGACCGTGGCCGGGCCGTAGCGCTCGCCGAATTCCAGGAAATCGCTGTCGTCGACGATCCGGGCGATGACCTGCTTCATATCCACCGGCCGCTTGTGGTCGACCGGCATCAGCCCGACCAGCTCTTCGGGGTCGAGCCGGGGCGGCTGCGGCGCCTGTTCCGGCGCGGTGCGCACCAGGCCCGCATCCCAGTCCAGCCCGGCCACGATGTCGCGGGCGATGGCGATGGCATGGCGGTCGTCCTCGGCCAGATAGTCGCCGAGGCCCGAAATGCTGGTGTGCATCACCGCACCGCCCAGCTCCTCTTCGGTCGCGATCTCGCCGGTTGCGGCCTTCAGCAGCGGCGGGCCGGCCAGGAAGGCGCGGGTGCGGTCGCGGACCATGACGATATAGTCCGACAGCCCGGTCTGATAGGCGCCGCCGGCCGTCGACGAGCCATGGGTGACGGTCACCACCGGCAGGCCCGCGGCCGACAGCCGGGCGAGGTTGCGGAACATGCTGCCGCCATGGACGAAATCTTCCACGCGGTAGTTCATCAGATTGGCGCCGGCGCTTTCGACCAGCTGGACATAGGGCAGCTTGTTCTCCAGCGCCAGTTCCTGGGCGCGCAGCTGCTTGGCCAGGCCCATGGGCTGCAGCGCCCCGGCATCGATGCCGCTGTCGGACGCCGACACCATCACCCGCACGCCCGACACGAAGCCGATGCCGGCGATGACGCCGCCGCCCGGAATGCTCTTCTCGGGGTCGGTATTGTCCATCAGATAGCCGGCCAAGGTCGACAGCTCGACGAAGGGCGTGCCCGGATCCAGCAGCAGGGCGACGCGTTCGCGGGGCAGCAGCTGATGGCGCTTTTCGAACCGCGGCTTCGACCGGGCAGATGCCGCCCGCGTCCGCGCCTCCAGCGCCCGGACCCGATCGATCAGCGCCGTCATGTCCCGGCGGTTCGCCTGGAAGCTCTCGGCTCCGGTCGAGATGGAGGACGTTATCTGCGTCATGGGCCGGGCACCTCTGCCGTGCGGATGGAATGGTCGTGTCTGGTCTGGTCCTGCGGGGGCGGTCGCCGGCCTCGGGAGGAGAGCATTGGGGGATGCAGCCGGCAACCGCCCGACCCCCAGCCTATCGGGCCCGGGGGCGGCGCGTCTTGCGTTCAGTGGCTGCGGGGAAGGGAGGGGCGGCTGGGGGCGGGCGGTGCGGCCTGATTGTCGGTTTTGCCAAATGGCCGAAGATAAAATCCCTAGCTGCACCTTGGCTTAAAACGCCCTCCGATGGTGCATGCGGGCGATGGCGCATGCGGGTCGGGCTCGATCACGGCCATTTGACCACCTGCCGAAAAATTGCAGGATATTGCGCAGATTTCGTGTGCCGCCGATATGATAAACGACCCCGGAGAGATTGCCGGGTCATGGTAAATAATAGGTAAATTTCAGATAGTTAAAGAAAACACTCAATTTCTGCGGCGTCATATGACGCGTCAGTGATTGGCTCTTTCATATGCGTGCCGATTCCACTAGCTTGCGCCTGCCATCGATGCAATCTGCACCGATGGTCGGATTTCGGAGTGGGATCGGTCCATGGACATGCGGCAGCTTCTGGGAGCGGGTCTTGTGCTGGCGGCGGTGCCGGCGGCGATTGTGGCAGGGCAGATGGCGGGCGGTGGCGAGCTGCTGTCGGGGCTCGCGGGCACCGCGCTTGCCCTGGGCGGGCTCGGCCTCGGCCGTGTCGGGCGCGGCCAGGCCGGTGGTACCGCAGGCGCCGCCACGCCTGGGGGCGATGTGGCCGAAATGCTTGCCCGTATTGCGTTCGATCGCTCGGCAGATCCGATCCTGGTCGCCGGGCCCGACGGGTTTCTGGCCTGCAACGATGCTGCCGTCCGCTTCCTGGGCGCACGCGATCGCACCGAGATCATCGGCCTGCAGCCGGCACGGCTGTCGCCCCCTGCCCAGCCGGATGGCTCTCCGTCCGAGGCGGGGGCGGTGGCGCATCTGCAGGCGGCGCTGGCCAAGGGGTTCTCGCGTTTCGAATGGACCCATTGCCGGCTGGATGGCACGCCTGTGCCCGTCGAGGTGACGCTTGTCGCCTTCGAGCATCAGGGTCGGCCTCTGGCGGTGGTCTATTGGCGCGACCTGACGCGGGTGGTGGAGGAGCGTGCGGCCGGCCGGCGCATGGCGGAAGAGGTGATCGGGCGCGCCGAGGGCTTCGCCCGCCGGACCGACGAGATGCAGTCGCGGGCCCGCAGCCTGACGGTCGGGGCGCATCACGGGCTGGAGGAGATCAGGGCGGCCGACGGTTCCGCGGCACAGGTCTCGGGCGAGGCCCAGGCGATTGCCGCGGCGACCGAGCAGCTTGCGGCATCGCTCGGCGAAATCGGCGCGCGGATGGCCGAAGCCGACGCCGTCACCCGCTCGGCAGGTGACGAGGCCGCCCGCGCCGACGCGCTGGTGCAGGAACTGGCCGACACCGCGGGCCGGATCGGTACCGTGGTCAGCCTGATCAACCAGATCGCCAGCCAGACCAATCTTCTGGCACTCAACGCCACCATCGAGGCGGCGCGCGCCGGGGCCGCCGGCAAAGGTTTTGCGGTGGTGGCCGGCGAGGTGAAGAGCCTGGCGACCCAGACCGCGCGCGCCACCGAAGAGATCGCGGGTCAGATCGCCTCGGTCCAGGAGCAGACCCGCGGCACGGTGGAGGCGATCCAGAACATCGGTGCAGTGATCGCACGATTGCGCGACATCTCGTCGGCCATCGCGGCCGGCACCGAAGAGCAGGGCGCCACAACCCGTGACATCGCCGGCCGTGTCACCACGGCTGCTGAGGGTGCCCGCAAGGTGGCGGCCAATATCGGCCGCGTCCGCGAGGCCGCCGATGAATGCGGCCGGGTGTCGCAGGAGGTGCTTGCCGCGGCGAGCGGGCTGGAGGCCGAATTCGGGCAGCTGAAAACCCTGGTCGGGACGATGTTGCACCGATGACACATCACGCGGATTTGTCTCGGGCTGGCCGCTGATCCGCGTTGCCGCCTGTGCAAATGTCGTCGTATATGTACGGGATATTCACGCCACACGGTACCCCCGCATGACCGGACGTGGCGCAGGATGCCAGCCTGTGTCTATCTCTCGCCCCTGTCCATCCGTGGGCCCTGTCCATCCCTTGTGCAAGAAACCATGCCCATGAGCGCGCATCCGAAGCCTTCCGCGGCGGCATCCGATCAGACGGCCGCGACCTCCCCCCTGTGGCAGCGCCCGCAGCTGACCGTGCTCGACGTCACCGACAACACGATTGCCGGCGGACCGGTGGTCGTGAATGACGGGCTGGGAAACGCCAGCTGACATCGCGCCTTGTCTGAAGCCCTGGCCGGAAAGGTGCGCCGGTGTCCGATCTGCTGGCCTATCTTGGTGAAATCCGTCTGTTCGCTCACAACAAGATCCCCGATAATTGGGCGGTATGTGACGGCTCCCTTATCGGCATCACGGCCAATCCGGCCCTGTTCACCCTGTTGGGGAAGGCCTTCGGCGGTGATGCCCTGAACTTCGCCCTGCCTGATCTGCGGGGGCGGGCAATCATCGGCGCGGCGCCCGCCGGGCGGGGGGAGACCGGCGGCAGCGAGCAGGTTACGGTGACGGTCGAGACCCTGCCGCCACACACGCACCCCGTGGCCGCCGTGTCGGCACCGGCCGATGCGGTCAACCCGGCCGGCGCATATCTGGCGGAGCCGACGCCGCAATCCTCGTCGCTACCGGCCGGGCCGCCCGTCTGGAAGCCTGATCCGGCGGCCCTCACCGCGCTGCACCCGATGACCGTCACCTCCACCGGGGCCGATCTGCCGCATGAAAACCGGCAGCCATATATCGTGCTGAGCTACTGCATCTGCACGAACGGTCCCTATCCTTCACGCAGCAGCTGACCGGAGGTCAGGTCCATGGATGGCAGCTTGATGGGGGAAATCCGTCTGATCGCGACGGATCGGGCGCCGGTCGGTTGGTTGAAATGCGACGGCAGCCTGGTGAATATCAGCCAGTATCCCGGCCTGTTTTCCATGATCGGCACCACCTATGGCGGGGACGGGGTCAGGCAGTTCGCCCTGCCCGATCTTCGCGGGCGGCTGCCGATCGGCCAGCGGGCGGCGACCGCCGCGCAGCCCGCCTATCAGCTGGCGGAGACCGGCGGCCAGCAGACCACGACCCTGACGGCCCTGCCGCCCCACAGCCATGATTTCATGGTGACAACGGATGCGGCCACGACGCCGCTGCCGGACGGCGCGGTTCCCGCCGTTCCGCCCCAGCCGTTTCAGACCTTCGTGCCGCAATCGGCCACGGCCGGATCGGTCGCCCTGTCGGCGAGCATGCTCACCTATGTCGGCGGCAACCAGCCCCACGACAATATGATGCCGAGCATGCCCATGGCCTACATCATCTCCGTGGCGGGCAGCATGCCGCAGACGATGCCGGAAGGAGGTGCCTGATGGACGTGTTTGTCGGCGAAGTCCGCGCCTTTCCTTATGCCTTCATCCCGGCCGGATGGCTGCTGTGCGACGGAAGCCTGGTGTCGACGGTCACATACCAGAATCTGTTCTCGGTCATCGGGACGACTTATGGCGGCGGCGAGGGGACGTTCGGCCTGCCGTCTCTGCTGGGGTCGGCGGTGATCGGTACGGGCATGTCTGCCGGACGCAGCTTCACCGCCGGGCAGGCGGTGGGCTCTGCCACCGTCGCGCTGACCGAGGACACCATTCCGGCCCATACGCATGTGATACAGACGCAGATAAGCGTTGAGCGCGCGGCGCAGCCCGGAAGCACGACCCTGATCGGATCGCCGCAATATCCGTTCAAGGAAAAGCAGTATCTGTATAAAGGGTATGTCGGTGACGGCAGTGCGCCTGTCACCGTCGCCATGGCCGATGCAACCATCGCACCTACCGGGGGCGGCGTGCCGCACCCCAATATGTCGCCCTATCTGACGCTCGTCTACTGTATCAACGCGACCGATCCGAACTCGATCATGCCGGTCTGGCCTTCTGCTTAGGGTCGACCTCGAAACTCATCCTCCCCTTGGGATCCTGCGGACGAGAAGCATGACCGCAGCGACGTAGAGGAATGTTTCTGCGAAGTCGATGGTGGCCTCGATATCCTTCTCTTTGTTGGTGTCGAGACGGCCTCTGAAGCATCTGTCAGGCTGTCAAATACCGTTGAAAGATGCCCGACCCGGTCATCGAATTCCTCGTGACTGACCTATGAATCAGTCTCGCTCATGATCTCTTTTTCTGTTTCTCGTATCCCAGGCATGGCGGATATCACCCTGGAACTCCCCCATCAGCGAGACCCCGGCAACGGCGAATACACCCACCACCCACATGTCGCCGAACAGCGCCCATAGGACGATGCCGATCAGCACGAGCGCGAAGCCGATCGTCAGGCGCGGCACGGATCACCGGTAGATCGGGGTATGCCGGCTGACGAGGTCGACATAGCCCCGCCAGATGCCGCCGGCCCCCCGATCACCACGCCCATCAGGGCGGATCCCGTCAGCCAACGGGCTGCGCAATGCCCCGCCTGCCTGAAGAGGGGGGCGCGTCATCCGATCCAGGCGCCGATGGATGCCGTTGACAAGGGCATCTGCCGCTCCAGGAGTCTCGCTGCCAACATAAAGCCAAAGGTTCAGAAGGCCCGTGCGCCTGTGGTACGGCGACCGCATGGTCAATCGTGTCGGGCCCTGAGCCGCCGGGCCTTCAGCAGCCGTCGCCCCTCGTGGCTGATGTTCTCCGGATCGAAGGGGGTTGCGGGGCCGCTGTCGATGCCCTCCTGCACCAGCGCACGCAACTCGGCAAGGGTGTGGCCGGAAAGGATATGCTCCGCCTGCGGGGGATGTCGATCGGTCGGCATCAGGTGCGCTCTGTAGCCGTGAGGTGCAAGGCATCCAATTATCGCACGCTGGCGGCTCCGCGTCTTCCCCCGCTTCCAACCGGGCGCGCCGGGTATCAACTGTCTCGGCCGTCAGATGCATGCCTGGGCGCTGATAAGTGTCCCAGGCATGCCAGACGACATCCGGATGGCATCGCCCCGTCTTGCATTCTCAGGCGAACATGAAGTTGGCAGCAGAGAGATCTGAGATGCGGATGTTCAGCAGAGATAATGACCCGGTATCGTCGAGTGCCAGGGTCACATCGCCGTCGGTATCGATCAACTTCCTGCGGACATCTTCCAGCTTGCGGATGTTGGTGCGGGTGAGGTCGATGATGTCCGCCTCAGGGCCGTGGGCGGTGAAGTCCGCAATGATGTCATGGCCCTGGCCGGTTTCCCAGACGAACACGTCACGGCCGCGGCCGCCCAGGAAGATCTGATCGGTGTTGCTGCCTTCGAGCCGGTCGTCGTGCCGGCCGCCCAGGACGACCCGGGACGAGGTGATGACATCCATGGGCTGGTCCGGGTTGCTCCGGAGCCGGGCGAAATAAACATCGGCGATTTCTCCGAAGCTGCCATCATCACGGAGAAAGCTGCCCGACAATGGCAGCCAGTTGCCCTGATCGTCGATGTCCTGCAGACGGGCATCCAGCCGGATTGCGGTGATGCCGTGCGTAGACAGGCCGGTTATCTCACCTGCTTGTGATGTCCCGTCACCGTTGATGTCCATCCAGACCTTGAGGTCGGCGAAGATTGCATCGGCAGCGTCGATGACGCCGTCCATATTGTCGTCATGATCCGCCAGGATGGAGAAGCCGTCACGATCACGACTGCCGAACAATTCGGACAGATCATCGATCCGGCCATTGCCATTGCGATCGACGGCAAGGAATCCATCCTCGGCGGATAGCCAGCCGTGGGCGTTGGTGTTGCCGTCACCGAAATCGAAATCGGCATCCGAGTCGAGCATGGAGATGGTATGAAGGCCGTCGCCGTTCAGGTCCAGGACAAGTGGGGTCATGTGTTCCGCCGACTCGCGCACGAAGTCACCGACGTTATCCAGAGCTTTTTTGAGTTGCTCCCCGAATTCAGGTTTGATTGTGTCAAAGATGTCCTTCTTGCTTTCGTAAAGTTCTGCCAGCTTTTTCATGCTTTCGAATATGTTGTTCGCGGCGTTGAGCGTGTCCTTGTAATCTTGGGGGCTCTTTGAGAGATCCACCAGAGTTCGCTCCATCATCTCCATGGCTGTCGTAAAATCAAAATCGTTGCCTTCCATCTGAATGAGCTCATGCGCGTCAAATTCAACACCATAGCGTTCGAACAGAGAGTTAAACGTGCCAATATCTGCGTTCAGCCCGTTCAGCAGATCACGAGCTTCTTCAAGTGCGGTAAAATCCTCGTTGGGTGTCACAATTATCTCGGGTAGAAGGATAGTTCCATCGGATAGCCTGATCGGGCCATCCTGAGTTCGCGTGTAGTCGTTCAGGTAACCGACCATGTCAGCTATGCTACCGGTCAAGTTGCCGCCTGTTGCCCAATCGATGCCGTACGAGATTCCAACTCCGACGATCACGCCCGTTCCAAGGCCGACCATCAATGATGCGCCTGCTGAAAGTCCCATGGCGCCCGCACTTGCGACAGCCCAACTGGTTGCGGCCTCCATGGCATATGATGTTGCTGTATTGGTGGCATAAGCGGCTAATACGCCACGGATTCCATCTTCTTGATATGTTGCATAATATTGCGCCGGCGTCAGGGTCATTCTACTTGCGAGACTAAATGCACTTCTGATTGCGGCAACTTCTTCGACGCTCCAGGTGGGCAGGCTGGCTGAGGCATCTGCCAGGCTGTCAAATACCGTTGAAAGATGCCCGACCCAGTAATTGAATTCCTCGTAACTGATCTGTGAATTATTCTCGCTCATGATCTCTTTTCCTGTTTCTCGTATCCCAGGCATGGCGGATATCACCCTGGAACTCCCCCATCAGTGAGACGCCTGCAACGGCGAAGACACCCACCATCCAGATGTCGCCGAACAGCGCCCAGAGGCCGATGCCGATCAGCACGAGCGCGAAGCCGATCGTCAGACGCGGCACGGATCGCCGGTAGATCGGGGTATACCGGCAGACGAGGTCGACATAGCTCCGCCAGATGCGGCCAATCCCGGAAGCAGGCCGGGTCGTTTCAGTATGTTTTGTGGTCACGGAACAGCCGCTCCCCCACCAGCACCAGAGCCAGTGCCGCCGGCCCCCCGATCACCACGCCCATCAGGCCTGATCCCGTCAGCATGCGGGCCAGGGCGACGCCCAGGATCAGCAGCAGGCCCAGGCTGAAGCCCAGCCCTGCGGCGCGGCGGGCCGGGCTTCGGCGGGCGATGCGGACCAGGCGGGCGGTCATCAGCCAGAGCGCCAGGAACCACAGGAAGGTGACCACGGTGCCGGCGATCAGCGTGTCCCTCGGGTAATCCGTCTGCATCGCCAGGAACGGCCCCTGGCTGAGCGGCAGGACGATCAGCGCGGTGGCACCGGCGGCGAACAGGATCCCCGGCAGGATCCGGCCGGCAAGCCGTGCCGGCCGGCGAGGGTCGGGATGGGCCGGAACGGGCATCCGTTGCATCTCCTCTCAGGTCTCCTCGGGGGCGGGAATCAACCCCAAAGCGGATACCCGGCACGATAGGAACCACGTGCCTCTCCGGTCAATATGCAAATGAGAATGAATCGCGTATAAATGGGCCATGCATGTATGCGGCTGACAGATGTCAGCCCGCATTGCCTAAATACCTAAACACAGGCATTATACCCCCAACCCACAAGAACGCGCCCCGCCCATGCAGGCGGTGGCCAGGGAGGAAATGCCTGATGCCCATCGCCGTCGAGCGTCGCGGACGTGTCGCGCAGATCGTGTTCAACCGGCCTGAGACCGGCAATCTGATGAATGCGGCGCTGTTTGCGGCGCTGCGCGATGCCCTGCGCGAGCAGGCGGCCGATCCGGCGGTGCGGGTGGTGCGGCTGGGATCGACCGGCGATGCGTTCACCCGCGGCGGCGACCTGCATGAATTCGTCGAAAACCCGCTGAAAGGCGGGTGGGAGCGCTCGGCGCTTTACGAATGCACGCTGGAACTGGCGCGGTTTCAGAAGCCGATCGTGGCCTCGGTGCAGGGGCCGGCGATCGGGGGCGGGTCGACGCTGATCCTGAATTGCGACATCGTCATCGCCTCGGATCGTGCCGGTTTCGTGTTCCCGTTCTCGAGCCTCGGCATCTGCCCCGAGATCGGCTCCAGCTATCTGCTGCCGCTGGCGGTGGGGGAGCGGCGGGCGCGGGACTGGATGCTGACCAGCCGCAAGATCGGCGCCGAAGAGGCGCTGGCCGCGGGGCTCGTCACCGAAATCGTGCCCCACGACATGCTGGAGGCCCGCGCCGATGCGGTGGCCGACCAGATCGCGGGCTATGCGGGCGAGGCGGTGCGGGCGACGAAGCGGCTGCTTCAGGACGTGCATCTGGCGGCGCTTGAAGCTGCGATCCAGGCCGAGATGCGCGCGCTCGCCACGCTGATGGAAGGCCCCGCCGTGCGCGAGGCCGTGGGGGCCTTCTTCCAGAAGCGCACACCCGATTTCTCGGGCCTCGCCTGACCGGGAGGGCGGGGTGATGGCGATGCGTGACGGCGGCAATCCGCGGGTGATGCTGATCGGCCCGGAGCGGCTGTTCTATGCCGGGCTGCTGGGCCGGCCGACCACCCGCAATCTGGGCGGGATCGGCATCTACGTGGCGCCCCGGGGCCGGATCGCGGTTCAGGTGGCAGGCGGCTCCGATCGCGTCGGCAGCTGCGCGGTGGTGCCCGCCTATACCCCCCACACCATCCGCGCCGAAGGTCGCGACATCCTGGCGGTGAAGATCGAGCCCGAGACCGTCGCCCCCGACGGCCTGCCCGGTTTCATCCGCCGGGCGCTGACCCTGCCCGGGGCCGCCGGCATCGTCGAGGCGCCGGAAGCGGTGGCCCGGATCCGCGCCGCCCATGCCGATCTCGCCGCCCGCCCGGGCGGCGCCTGCCCCGACAGCCCCGATTTCGACCGCGCCTTCTTCGGGGCCGCCATCGCCCCCCGGGCGATGGACCGCCGCATCCGCGCGGTGGTGCGCCAGGCCCCGGCGGACATCCAGGCCTTCCCCTCGGCCGAGGCCTGTGCGGCGCTGTGCGAGCTGTCGGTGTCGCGCTTCCTGCACCTGTTCCGTGAGCAGACGGGGGTGAGCTTCCGCAACTGGCGCGCCTGGAAACGGGCGCGGATCTCGCTTGCCCATGTCAACCGCAATCCCAATCTGGCGCATCTGGCGCTGGATTTCGGCTATCCCGACCAGACCCATTTCAGCCGGTCGATCCGCAACATCTTCGGCCTGCGCCCCCGCGACATCGTCGCCGGCTCCCGCCGGCTCGACATCCGCCTGACCGACGGCGTGCTGCCGCCGGCCATGCAGCCGCCCGCCGTCGCAGGGCTTTCCCGAAGCTGATCCCGACCGGTCGGGATGGGCGGTCCCTCGACCAGAGGTGACGTGACCCCATGACCCGGACCGACGCTTCCACCCCCACCTCCACCGACCAGCCGGCAACCGACCAGCTGGCCGCCGACCTGACCGCCGCCCATCCGCGGGTGATCGATCTGGTGGCGCGCGGCGCCCGCCTGAACCCCCAGGGCGTGGCGCTGGTGCATCTGCCGACCCCCGACCATCCGGGCACGGACCCCGTTACCCATGACCGGATGATGGGGCTGGTGGCGGCCGCCGCTGCGCGCTTTCGTGCCCTGGGTGTCGGCCCGACCGATGCGGTCGCCATCCTGCTGCCCAGCTGCCCGGCGCTGATGGTGTCGCTTTGGGCGGCGATGTGGGCGGGGGTGGCACAGCCGCTCAACCTGCTGTTCACCCGCGATGCCATCGCCGGCCAGCTGAAAGCAGCGAAGGCGAAACTGCTGATCGTGCCGCCGGAAGGCGCGCCGGCGGGGCTTTATGAAAAGGTCGCGGGGCTGGAGGCGGAGATCCCCGGCCTGCGGATCCTGACTGCGCCGATCGACGGCAGCGTCGCCCTGGACGGCGAGGCGCTGGAGCCTGATGCCGACTGGCGCACCCGGCTCGACGAGGGGCGCGTCTCGGCCGATCCCGACCGGGTGGCGGCGCTCTATCCCACCGGCGGCACCACCGGCGCGCCCAAGCTCGCCCGGTTGACCGAGCGCAGCATGGTCGCCTCGGCCCTGGGCTCCATGCTGTCGATCGACTATCGCCGGGACGACCGGCTGCTGGCGGGTCTGCCGCTGTTCCATGTGGGCGGCGCCTTCGTGGGCGCGCTGGCCGCGGCGGCGGCCGGGGCCGGCATGTGGTTTCCGACCATCGCCGGCTTCCGCAACCCGGCCGTGGTCGCGGCCTTCTGGCAGATGGTCGCCCGCCACCGCATCACCGTGGGCGCGCTGGTGCCGACCAGCCTGGGGGCGGTTGCCGGCACGCCGACCGAGGGCGCCGATCTGTCGTCGCTGCGCGTGGTGCTGACCGGCGCCTCGACCTGCCCGCCGGAGGTGGTGAAGCGCTTCCTGGCCGCCTGGGGCGGCGATGCCGTGCGCCAGGTCTATGGCATGACCGAATTTTCCGGCGCCATCGCCCAGGTCCATCACGATGTCATGCCCGACGGCGCCGCGGTCGGCCTGCCGCTGGCCCAGGTGGAGGTGGCGGTTCTGGCCGAGGGCGTGCTGCACCGGACGGCGCCGACCCCTGCGGGAGAGCTGCTGGCCCGGGGCCCGCAGGTCTTCGCGGGCTATATGGACCCGCGCCAGACCGAGGCGGCGTTTCATGACGGCTGGCTGCGCACCGGCGACATCTGCCGCATCGCCGAAAGCGGCCAGTTGCACATCACCGGCCGGATCAAGGATCTGATCATCCGCGGCGGCCACAATATCGACCCGCTGATCCTGGAGGATGCCGCCATGGCCCATCCGGGCGTCGCCATGGCCGCGGCGGTGGGCCTGCCCGATGCTTATGCGGGCGAGGTGCCGATGCTGTTCGTGGTGCCGGCCGAAGGTGCTGATCTGGCCGATCTGGCGGGCTTCATCGACACCCGCATCACCGAGCCGCCGGCCCGGCCGAAGCGGATCGAACCGCTTGCCGACATGCCGGTGACGCCGGTCGGCAAGATCTTCAAGCCGCGGCTGCGCGAGCTGGCGGCAGAGGCCGCCGCCCGCGCGCTGCTGGCGGCGATCGATCCGGCCGCGACGGAGGCCGTGAGCGCCGCGACCGACGGCACCAACGGCCTGCATCTGCGGCTGGACCTGCCGCCCGACTGGCCCGCCGCCGGCGCGGCGCGCATCCGCGCCGCCCTTGGGGAATTGCCGCTGCCGGTGGTGGAGGCCGGCTGAGCCGGGGGCGGAGCCGGGAGGGGGGATCAGACCTCCGCCGCGCCGCCGTCGCAGGGGATGGTGGCGCCGGTGGTATAGGCGCCGGCGCGCGAGGCCAGGAAGATCGCGACGCCGGCGATGTCCTCGGGCTGGCCGATGCGGCCCAGCGGCACCTCGGCGATCACCTCGTCGCCGCGTTCGGCCAAGGTCGCCGCCATCATCTGGCTGGGGAAGGGGCCGGGGGCGATGGCGTTGACCAGGATGTTCTCGGCCGCCAGCCGTTTCGCCAGATGGCGGGTCAGCATGATGCAGCCGGCCTTGGACGAGGTATAGGCATAGGTTTCAAGGAAAGTGGGGTTGATGCCGTTGATCGAGGCGATGTTGATCACCCGGGCAGGTGCAGCGGCCGAGGCCGAGGCCCTGAGCAGCGGCAGCAGTTTCTGGGTCATGAAGAAGACCGACTTCATGTTGAGGTCGACCACCTTGTCCCAGCCGCTTTCCGGATAGTCGTCGATGGCCGCCCCCCAGGTGGCGCCGGCATTGTTGACCAGGATGTCGAGCTTCTGTTCACGCGCGGTGATCTCGGCGACCAGGCTTTCGATGCCGGCCATGGTCGACACATCTGCCGGCAGCGCGATGCAGGTGCCGCGTTCCGACAGCTTGTCGGCGATCTGCTGGCAGACCGTCGCCTTGCGCGACGACACATAGACCCTGGCGCCGTTCTCGACGTAGCCGGTGGCGATCATCTCGCCGATGCCGCGCGACCCGCCGGTGACCAGTGCCACCTTGCCGGAAATGTCGAACAGGTTCTGCATGGGGCCGCAGCCTCCCTTGGATACGGTTCTTGTGGTTCCGCGGGAGCATAGGCGCGTGCGGGGCGGCGGGACAAGGGGCGGCGGCATCCGGTTCGCTCTGCGGAGCGTGGGGGGCCGCCCAGCGGATCAGAGGGCGATCTCGACCGTGGTGCCGGCGCCGGGGGCGCTGTCGATCCGGAACCGGCCGCCATGCAGTTCCACCAGATGGCGGGTCAGCGGCAGGCCCAGCCCCGTGCCGGCATGGCGGCGGCCCATGGCGTTGTCGACCTGGCCGAAGGGGGTGAGCGCGACCTGCACCTGGTCGGGCGTCATGCCGATGCCGTCGTCGCGCACCCTGAGCCGGATCAGCCAGGGCGTGCCGGCATCGACCGGAACGGCGGCGAGTTCCAGCCGCACCTGGCCGCCCTCGGGCGTGAATTTCACCGCATTCGACAACAGGTTCAGCAGAATCTGGCGCAGCCGCAGCGGGTCGGCGATGATCCGCTGCGGCGCATCGCCGGCATCCAGCACCAGTTCCACCCGGGCCTCGTCGGCCATCGGGCGGATCATGTCGATACAGCCCTCGGCCACCGACACCGGATCCAGCGCTTCAAGTTCCAGCTCCAGCCCGCCGGCCTCGACCTTCGAGAAGTCGAGGATGTGGTTGATCATGTCGAGCAGATGGCGGCCGCTGAAGGTGATGTTGCGGGCGAAATCGACATAGCGCTCATTGCCCAGGGGGCCGAGGATCCGGCTTGCGATCGCGTCGGCATAGCCGATGATCGCATTCAGCGGCGTGCGCAGCTCGTGGCTGACATTGGCCAGGAAGCGCGACAGGATGGTGTTGGCGCGGGCGAGTTCCGCCGTGCGTTCCTCGACCCGCCGTTCCAGATCGGCCTTGGCGGCCTTGAGCCCGTCGGTCAGCGCCAGCTGCCGGCGCTGGGCCTGGTCCTGCGCTCTCAGATAGACGAAGGTCAGGATGATCAGGCCCAGCACCGAAATGCCGGCCAGCAGCCCGCCGGCGCGGAAACTGGTGAGGACGTCGGCGGTGTGGGTGTCCAGTTCCTGCTGTTCGCCCGTGCGCAGATCGGTCAACAGGCTGCGGATCTCGGCCATGGAGGCGGCGCCCCGGCCGTCGCGGACCTGATCGATCGCGGCGGCAAGCCCGCCCACCCGACGCAGGATGATGGTTTCCTCAAGCTCGGTCATCTTGCCGAAGACGAGCCCCGGCAGCCGGTCCAGCAGGGCGCGCTGGCGGTTGATGCTCCGGAACAGCCGGTCCAGCTCGTCCAGATGGCGGCCGACCAGGGGGCGGGCGCTGTAATAGGGGGCGAGATAGGCTTCGTCGCCGGTGAGCAGATAGCCGCGCTGGCCGGTTTCGGCATCGGTCAGCGCGGTCAGCAGCCCGTCGGCGGCGGCGATCACCGCCCGGGTCTCGCGCACGCGATCGAAGGCATCCGCCATGCGGGTGCCGGCAATGGCGAAGGCGCTGCAGATCGCCAGCGCCAGGATGGCGGCCACGGCGACCGTACTGCGGAACGTCCAGCGCCGTTCCGACGTCTTCAGATCCTCGTCCTCTGCCACCCGATCATCCGACATGAGGATCATCCGTCCACAGGCGGGTGCCGTTCCCCTGCCACATCCGGCATGGACACCCGCCCTTTTGTGGCATGATCATCACGAAGAAAGTGTAAACAAACGAGGTCTGTTCCCCTATTTGAGGTGCGACGCCGGGCCGCATGCTGAAAACCGTCGGATTGTTCGTCATCACCGCGCTTTCCGAGATTATCGGATGCGTTCTTCCCGCGCTATGGTTGCGTGGTGCGACCGGGGCCTGGGTGCTGCTGCCGGGGGTGGCGGCGCTCGCCCTGTTCGTCTGGCTGCTGACCCTGCACCCGGCGGCGAGCGGCCGGGTGTTCGCGGCCTATGGCGGCATCTATGTCGCCACCGCCCTGGTCTGGCTGCGGGTGGTCGACGGCGTGCGGTTGAGCCTGTCCGACTGGGCCGGGGCGGGGCTGGTCTTCGCCGGCGCGCTGGTCATTCTGGCGCAGTGGCAGCGGTAGAGAGGGGGGCAGAGGTGAGACCCAGCATCGTCCGGGCTCGCGCGGCCCGGTCCCCGGGCATGCCATCCGCGGCAAGATGATGCCAGTCCGTCGGGCCGGCGCTGCCGGCCGCGCGGGCCAGCTGGGCGCGGACGACATCGGCATCGGCATCCGACGGGTCGCCCCGCCTTGCGGTCACGCGCTCGACCAGCACCGCCTCGGGTGCCTCCAGCCACAGCCCGTCGAAGGGCAGGCCGGCGTCGTCGGCCACGGCGCGGATGCGCGCGCGGGTATCGGCGCGGTCGAAGACGGCATCGGCGATCACCGAATGGCCGGCGGCCAGCGCCGCCGCGGCCTCTGCCGCCATCTCTGCATAGACCCGTTCCGACACCTGGGGGGTGTAGGCCTCGGCCGGCAGGCGGGTGGTGGCGGCCTGGCCGAAAGCGCGCTTGCGCAGCCGGTCGCTGGCGATGATCCGGGCCCCCGGTGCGGCGCCCAGATCGGCCGCAAGGGCTGCGGCGATGGTCGATTTGCCGCTGCCGCTGAACCCGCCCACGGCCACCAGCCGGGGCGGGGCGGGGGCCAGCAGCCGGCGGGCCAGGTCCAGATAGGCGCCGGCCTCGGCCGCGATCCGGTCACGATCCGCACCGCTCGCATCCATCGCGGCGGCGGCCCCCACATGGGCGCGCACCACCGCGCGCATGGCCAGGAACAGGGGCATCAGCGCCAGCCCCGGGCCCCGGTCATGGGTGGCGCCGGCATCGTCCTGGGGGCCGGCATCCAGATAGCGGTTGAACACCGCGGCGGCGGCAGCCGGGCGGTTGCGGTGCAGCAGGTCCATGATCAGAAAGGCCAGATCATAGAGCACGTCGGTGATCGCCAGATCGTCGTCGAATTCGATGCAGTCGAAGGCGGTGGGCCGGCCGTCGATCAGCACGATGTTGCGCAGATGCAGATCGCCATGGCCATGGCGCACCCGCCCGATCCGCCCGCGCGTCTCCAGCAGGGCGGCATGGGCGGTGAAGGCGGCCTCGCTCGCCCCGATCACGGCGCGCACGACCCCGCCATCCAGCAGCCCGGCGGCATGGCCCGCCTCCAGCCCCTGGCGGTTGATCTCCAGCACCCGCCGCACCCGATCGGCCCCGCCATCGGGCCCGATCACCCGGGCGGCGGCATGGAAATCGTACACGGCCTGGCCCAGCGCCTCGATCAGGCCGCGGTTCAGCCCGTCTCCCTCTCCTGCGCCGTCTCCCTCTCCTGCGCCGTCACGCTCCGCCAGCCGGTCCAGCAGCCCGTCCTCGTCGAAACGGACCATCTCGACCACGGCATCGACCAGCGGGCCCGCCCCCTCCATCACCACCCGGCCGTCGGGGCCGGCGGTCAGCCGCCGGACCCCCAGATAGATCCCGGGCGCGGTGCGCCGGTTCAACGCCACCTCGCGCCCGCAGGCGGCCGCGCGCAGCGCCGCGGTGCCGAAATCCAGATAGGGAAACCGCACCGCCTTCTTCAGCTTCAGAACGCGGGTCCGGCCGATGAAGACCAGCGAGATATGGGTCTCCACCAGCCGCGGCGGCACGCCGTCGCCTGCCGCCAGATGCTCTTTCACGCAGGCGATCGCAGCGCTCTGGTCTTCGGTGTGCATCGGACATCCATCCCCTCGCCGCACCATCGGGCAGCGCCATCATAACGCAAGGCGCGGGCGGGGTGGGGCGGGGATCGGGGGGTGCGGCGACAGGTCCGGTCAGGTCGCCGATGTCGCGCCCCGGACGGTCAGGTCGATCACCATCACCTCGATCGCGTCAACCCCGGGATGTTCGTCGGCGATCGTCTGCCAATAGTCGCGGAGGGCGTCGGCCAGATCCGGCAGGGCGACCCGCCGCCCCCCGATCTGCCAGTTGCGCCGGGTGGCGGCCCCCCGCCAGACCAGCAGAAACACACCGCATCCGGCGGTATGTTCGCGCAGATAGTCCCCGACCAGCTGATTGCGCAGCCGCTCGCACAGATCCGGGCCGGACCAGTCGTTGTCGAGGATCTTCAATTCGATCGGCACGGCCGACGAAACCTGCGGAGCCTGCATCCAGATATCCGTCCGCTGGCCGTTCGCCAGTTCGTTCTCCTGGGCGCAGGTGAACCGCCCCTGCGCGCGGCCGTTCAGCGCGCCTGCAATCAGATTGCGCATCTCGGTCTCGTTCTCGACGCGCTTCCAGGTCTGATAGGGGCTGTCATTGCCGCCTTCGAGCCAGGCCTTCAGATCCATGAGAACATTGAGGGTGACGTCGTAAAGCTGGCGATGCGTGGTGGGCGTCAGCGTGCAGGTCCGGCCGAACTCGCTGACCTGTTTGGCGGACCAGGGGGTGAGGTCGGCGTCCTGAACGGCACGCTCACGGGCCCGGGCGGCCATGTGAGGGCGGTATTCCAGATTGGGATGTTCGTGTGAAAGTTCGACAAGGGCGGTGTAGGTGGCTTTGCCGGGGATCTTCAGCAGCTGTTCAAATAGCGCGTTGCGGGCGTCCTGTGCGCGATCCCTTAATTCGGGCGTATAGATACCTTTGTCGGCACGTTCGATATCGTCTTCTGCTCTGATGTGCTGATGCATGAGGATGTAGAGCGCCTTAAGATGATGAGGAGCTCGGAAATCGCTCTGATCCAATCTGCGTACAGGTGACCGCAAAGTGCGTATGAGGCTTGTTATAAGGCATTGGGCCTCGAAGCAGGCATTTTCGACAGACATGCTCGACAACCATGCTTTGGCGGCCGGGATACCGCAAGTTGCATCGGCGTCGATCCAAAGCGCATACCAGATGGCGAGATGATATCCGCGTGAACCCCGCGCGATTTTTGATCGAGCGAGGGCGGAGAATTTCTCATTGTCTCTGTCGCCACTCATCATGATACGGAGGCACTGTTCAAGAACCTTCCCGTTCTCTACGTCGTATTGCTCTAGCCACGTAAATATGGCTGGTGCCAGAGGCTCGTGAAGCCACGGAGCGTAATAAACGAGATCGTGTAAAATATGGTGTAAGAGCTTATCTGGTTTTGTGTTTTTTAATTCAAAATATAGCTCGGGCACAATGGCATCAATAAACAATGTTGGGTAGTTTCTGTATAGAAGCTCGCACCAAGTGGGTAAGCCATTGAGTTCCCAGGTCATGTACCTGAGTGCATGGCGGACTTCGCTTTCTGTCAAGTAGGCGGGGAAGGCCTCTACTTCATGTGCTTCGATTTTGAGGCCGATAAATGCGAATCTGATAGCACGAATTGTGCTCCTGCTACGGTTTCCCTCAGAGGGGAGGGCGGGGGTCACCTGTCGCCAAAGCGCCGTCGCCGCATCCCGATAGGCTTCTGCGACCTGCTCTCCGTACTCTGGAATAAGTGCTCTCCAGTTTGCGGCACCCAGCTCTGATTTTCGGGTGTGAGCATTTTCGAGTGTACGGAGGAGAAAATACTGTGCGTCGCTACATGCGCCAGCGGCCAGGTCCGGCGAGTGACGGATGGCATCGGGGTTTTTCTTTATGAGTTCTAGATTGTTCGTGTGAATTCTATTATTTTCTCGCCTTTTTAGATCTTCTTCATTTTCCAACTCAGCAAGCTGTTTTGATTTTTCTTCCTGCGAATTTAAGAACCGGTCTAGGC
Organism: Tistrella mobilis; assembly: GCF_039634785.1. Lineage (NCBI taxonomy): Bacteria > Pseudomonadati > Pseudomonadota > Alphaproteobacteria > Geminicoccales > Geminicoccaceae > Tistrella > Tistrella mobilis. The sequence goes on from NZ_JBBIAB010000002.1 coordinate 387,367, forward strand.
CCTCCATCAATTCGGGCATTCCATCGACTGCGTGCTGAAGATCACGCAACCAGTCTTTCGGCTTGCCAGCTCGAAGAATTAGTAAGTAGGCAAGCGACATTGCCATCATCTGGTCGTCGATAAACTGACGTCGTGCGATAAATTTGACTACATCTTGAAAACGCCCAATATCGAAATCCCAGTAGCGTTGCCTAAATTCGAGAATATAATGATCTGACAATCGTTCTGACTTTTCATGATGAATTTTTTGGCGTACCGCATCTACATGTTTCCAATAAAGCGCATCGTTTAACGAGTGCCAACTTGGTACAAGTTTATGTAACTGTGGATCGTATTCGCTCCTGGAATAATTTAGCCGATCGTATGCTATCGGGAGCTTGAGCAGGATGTCGAGTACATCGGGTGAAAGCGCGGCCTGGGATCTGACAGACACCAAGCGCTCAACGGCATGGAAGGCGGGAGAGAGAAGCCATGCGAAGGCTTCTGAAGTCCGACACTCTCGTCTTTCAATATATGGTGCTCTATTGAAATAAATATTCAGCCCACTGGCAAATATATATAGTGAATTCAGATTATATTTTTCAGAGTTGACTGGTAGTCGCTCTACAAATTCATGCAGTGCACTGTCCAGGTCGGTAATTAGGTCTTCATTGTGAGTCTCCAACCTGTCGATCGAGGCAAGGAGCAGGACGACCGAATCTGTGTCGGCATCGGCATCTGTCAGGATCTCTGCAAGCAATCTGCGCGGCAGCAGAGCCGATGACGCATTCAGTGCCGTCCACAGCCCGTCCTTCTGCGCCCGATTTCCGCAGGCCATCACCCCCCGGGCTGCGCCGATCCGGGCCCAGATGTCGCAGGCGGGATCTGTCGCGATGTCCGAGAGCGCCGGCACACAGGCTGTCATGCCGCCCTGCCAGACCACCCGGCCAAGAAATGAGATCGCTTCGTCATTGGCCTGGTGGTCGGCGATAAGCTGCCGCACATCCTCCGTCAGATCCGCGCTGGCGACCCGGGCAATGGCGCCGTTGTATCCGGCCGATCCGTCATCCTCTCCCCGCGCAATCCGCCCCACGATCCCGCGCAGCAGCGCCCGCCGCTCCGCCGGCGGCAGACAGGCCGGATCGCCGCCTTCGATCGCGACTTCGGGCGCGATGTTCATCGCCTTGCGCCGCATCTCGGCGTCGAACAGGATCAGCCAGGTCAGCACCGGCCGCAGGCGGGGGGTGATGACCTGGTGGCCGTATTGTTCGCGGAAGAACAGGGTCTCGATCCTGTGCCGGGCGCCGTCGATCCCGAGCAGGTCGCGGAACCATTCGGCGGCGAGCAGTTCGCGGATTTCGCGATGCCGGAAACGGACCATGCCGTAGAGCGGGTCGTTGAACAGGCCGCGTTCCAGAAGTGTGTCAATCTCCGCCTGTTCCCAATCGGCCAGGACCGTTTCGGCGTCGAGCCCGGTTCTGTCGGGGCTGGCATCTGGCCGCTGGATGCCGGCCTCGCCGGTCAGCACGACGGCCGCCGCCAGGGCGCGTGCACCCCGTTGTGCCTTCTCGAAATTGAGCGACCGGCGGCGCTGGTTGTCGGGATGGATCTCCTTCAGGCGCTCGCCGATATTGTGTTGCAACAGGCTGAGCCGCCCGTCGAGCGCCCGGTCGTCCCGCCATTTCCGCAGCACCAGCTCCAGATCGAAGGGGCGTTCGGCCAGCGAGGTGAGGCCGGCCCGCTGCAATTCGGTGAGCAGCCGGTCGATCTCGGGCGTGTCGCGATGGTGGGCGAAGCGGCGGATGTCGTTGTCGTCGAGCGGGTCGAGCAGATAGACCCGCAGCCCGCTGTCCTGCGCGGCCGATGCCGCGGTCTCTTCGCTCGTCGGTGCCGTGAAGGGCAGGGCGTCCTCGACCAGCGCCCGGTCGGATTTCGCCCGCCAGGCATAGGGGCGGCTGGACAGAATGACCCGGGCGCGCTGCTGCGCCGGCCGGATCCGGCGGCCGAACCGCTTGATCGCCTTTTCGAATTGGCGCGGGTCCGACAGCCGGGCCTCGTCGATGGAATCGAGGTAGAACCAGGCCTCTCCGGTTCCGTTCAGCCAAAGGTCGAAGTCGTCGGCGCTGCCGATTTCGAAGGCGGTGTCGAAACCCTCCTCGATGTCTTCGATCCGGATGAAGAAGGCCAGGCGGCCATCCGCCGCGGCCTGCTTCGCCCGCGCCGTCATCTCGAAGGTCTTGCCCGCCCCGGCCTCGGCCAGGATGACGCAGCGGTGGTTCTGCTCGATCTCGGGCCAGCCGACGGGTTTCGCCAGCCCGCTGGCCCGCGCAATCTCCTGGCTGTCGGACTCCTGTGCCGATCTCGGACTCAGGGAGAAGCGCCGTTCCAGCGGCACCCCGTCCTCCTGCGCCATGCCGTTCCTCCCGCCCCGTTTTCATGTGCGGAAAGTCTGACATGGCGGCGGGGGCGTGGCCAGCGCCGGCCGTGCCGGTCAGAACATCAGCAGATAGACGATGATCATCGCCAGCACCGCCAGCGACAGGCTGATCCACAGCACATGGCGCATGCGGCCGGTGGTGCGGGCCTGGCGGGCGGCGGTGCGGTCTTCGACCGGGGGGTGGCCTGCCGGGTTGACCGGGGCGTCGGGGCCGGGGGTGCCGGGGGCGTCGGCGCCCGGATGGGGGCCGGGGGTGATGCCCTGGCCCTGCTGGCGGGCGCGTTCCTGGGCGGGGGTGGGCTCGTTCATGCGGGCCTCCGCGTCATGTCGCTTCGGGCGCCCGGGCGGGCGTCCGCTTGGTCTGGCAACCACCGGGGTGGGCACATGGTTCCCGATGGCGTGCGGACGGAACCCGTGCTGCGGAGCAGCATTGCGGTGCCGCATACGCAAAATAACGTATGGGAGCCGGCCTCCGGCGCCGCTAGGCTGAGGGTTCACGGGCGTTGAACCGCGGGGGAGGCGGCAGGCGGGCGTATGGCGGATGCCGGGAGGATGAGCCGAGGGCAGGCGGGTGGCGGCGGGCCGGCCGGCAGTGGCGGGGGCGGCGGTGCCGCCGCGTCCGGCCGCCGGGCGGGCACGGCCGCGCCGCAGCGCATCGTCCGGGTCCGCCGGCAGTACAATCAGTGGGTCGCGAACCAGACGCTGGAAGACTATGCGCTGCGCTTCACCGCCAAGAGCGCGCGGCGCTGGTCGCCCTGGCGGGTGGCCAATACCGCGCTCGGCTCCATCTCGTTCCTGGCGCTGGAGGCGATCGGCGGCGCGATCACGCTGGCCTATGGCTTCGACAATGCGGTGGCCGCGATCCTGACCGTTTCGGTGCTGATTTTCCTGACCGGCCTGCCCATCGCCGCCTCGGCCGCCAAATGGGGGGTGGATATCGATCTGCTGACCCGCGGCGCCGGCTTCGGCTATATCGGATCGACGATCACCTCGCTGATCTATGCCAGCTTCACCTTCATCTTCTTCGCGATCGAGGCCGCGATCCTGGCCATGGCGCTGAAGGATCTGTTCGGGGTGCCGTTCTGGATCGGCACCATCGCCTCGTCGCTGGCGATCATCCCGATCGTCACCCACGGCATCACCCTGATCAACCGGGTGCAGAACCTGACCCAGCCGGTCTGGATCGTGTTGCAGCTGCTGCCCTTCATCGCGCTGGCGCTGGCCGACCCCGACATCTTCAGCCGCTGGCAGGGGTTCGGGGGCGCCGGGGCCGGCACTGCGGGCGGTGACATGGCGGGCGGTGGCGTCGCGGGGGGCGGCTTCGATCTGATGGCCTTCGGCGCCGCATCGGGCGTGCTGTTCGCCCTGGTCGGCCAGATCGGCGAGCAGGTGGATTTCCTGCGCTTCCTGCCCCGCCGCCGCGGCCGGCGCGATCTGCGCTGGTGGGCGGCGATGACCGCGGCCGGGCCGGGCTGGATCATCCCCGGCGCGCTGAAGCTGCTGGGCGGGTCGCTGCTGGCGGTGCTGGCGCTGGAGGCGGGGGTTCCGGTCGCCCATGCCGACGAGCCGACCCGGATGTATCTGGTCGCCTTCGGCCGGATGGTCGGCACCGATCAGGCGGCGCTGGCGCTGGGGCTGACCGGGGTGTTCGTGCTGCTGGCCCAGGTGAAGATCAACGTCACCAACGCCTATGCCGGCTCCATCGCCTGGTCGAATTTTTTCTCGCGCCTGACCCACAGCCATCCGGGCCGGGTGGTCTGGCTGATCTTCAACGTCGCCATCGCCGTGCTGCTGATGTCCTTCGGCATCTATGAAGGGCTGGAGCACATCTTGGGCCTGTATTCGATCGTCGCCATCGCCTGGGTGGGGGCGATCACCGCCGATCTGGTGATCAACCGGCCGCTGGGTCTGGCGCCTGAGCGGATCGAGTTCCGCCGCGCCCATCTCTACGACGTCAACCCCGTGGGGCTGGGCGCCATGGGGCTGGCGGCGGCGGGCGCCATGCTCTGCCATTTCGGCGTCTTCGGCGCGGCCATCCAGCCCTTTGCGGCCTTCATCGCCCTGGGCGTGCCGATGATCGCCGCCCCGGCCATCGCGGCGGCCGGCGGCCACCGCTTCTATCTGGCCCGCCAGCCGGCGCCGGTGAGTGATGAGCCGGGCGAAGAGGGGGCGGCGCCCGAGCCCTGCGTGATCTGCGAATACAGTTTCGAGCCCGAGGACATGGCGCATTGCCCGGCCTATGGCGGGCGGATCTGTTCGCTGTGCTGTTCGCTCGATGCCCGCTGCCACGACGTCTGCAAAACCGATGCCCGGCTGACCGACCAGTTCGCCCAGCTGCTGCGCCGGGTGATGCCGGCGGCGGCGCGCAGCCGCACCCTGCATCCGCTGGGGCTTTATCTCACCATCCTGACGGTGTCGCTGGGGGTGATCGGCGCAGCACTGGCGCTGGTGGGGGTGCAGGCGCATCTGGACGGCGGGCCGCCGGGGCCTGGTGCCGGGGCCACGCTGTGGAAGGCCTTTGCGGCCATGGCGATCATCGCCGCCGTCGCCGCCTGGCTGTTCGTGCTGGCGCGCGAAAGCCGCCGGGTCGCCCAGGCCGAAAGCAACCGCCAGACCCGGCTGCTGCTGGAAGAGATCGAGGCCCACAAGGCGACCGATGCCGAGCTGCAGCGTGCCAAGGAGGCGGCAGAGGCCGCGAACCTTGCCAAGACCCGCTATGTGGTGGGCATCAGCCATGAATTGCGCGCGCCTTTGAACGCCATCTTCGGCTATGCCCAGATCCTGGAACGCGATGCCGGCATGCCGCCGGCCCGGCGGGATGCCGTGCGGGTGGTGCGGCGCAGCGCCGAACACCTGGCCGGGCTGATCGACGGGCTGCTCGACATCTCGCGGATCGAGGCGGGGCATGTGACGCTGGCGCGGGAACGCATCCGGCTGGGCGATTTCCTGGACCAGCTGGTCGGCATGTTCTCGCTCGCCGCCGCCGAGAAGGGTATCGGCTTCGTCTACGATGCGGCCCCCGACATCGCCACCGTCCAGGCCAGCGGTGCGCCGGTCGAGGTCTGGACCGACGAGAAGCGGCTGCGCCAGATCCTGATCAATCTTCTGTCCAATGCGGTGAAATTCACCGATCGGGGCCAGGTGACCTTCCGCGTCCGCCGCCGCAGCCAGGTGGCGGAGTTCGAGGTGATCGACACCGGCATCGGCATCGCGCCGGCCGATCTTGCGAAGATCTTCGAACCTTTCGAGCGCGGCGGATCGGCCCGGGCGCGGGAATTGCCCGGCACCGGGCTGGGCCTGACCATCGCCAAACTGCTGACCGAGATTCTGGGCGGCGAGATTTCCGTCACCAGCACCCCCGGCCAGGGCAGCCGCTTCCGCATCCGCCTGTTCCTGTCGGATGCGGGCGTGCACGATACGGGCGAGCCGGCGGCCCCGCCCCGGCCTGCGCGCGACGTGACCGGCTATGCCGGCCGGCGGCGGATGGTGCTGGTCGTCGATGACGACCCCTCGCACCGGTCGCTGATCGCCGATGTGCTGGCGCCGCTGGATTTCACCCTGCTGTTCGCGGCCGATGGCGAAACCGCCCTGGCGCTGGCCGAACGCTTCCGCCCCGATCTCGTGCTGCTCGACATCTCCATGCCCGATATGGATGGCTGGACGGCGGCCAGGGAGATGCGCCGGGCAGGGCTGGACCATACCGCCATCGTCATGGTCTCGGCCGATGCCCAGATCGACCGCGACCTGATCGATCATGCCGCGAACGGCGGTCCTCCGCCGCCCCATGACGCCTTCGTGCCGAAACCGGTGGATCTCGACCGGCTGGTGGAGACGGTGGGCCGGCTGCTGGCGCTGCGCTGGCTGCATGCCGACCCCGGGGCCGAGCCCGAGGCGGCGGCGGACACGACACCATCTCTGCCCCGGCAGGGTGCGGGCGCGGTTCTGGCGCCGCTGCCGGCAGAGCTGGTTCAGGATCTGCGGCGGCTGGCTGCCATCGGATATGTCCGCGGGCTGATCCAGCGGCTGGAGAGTGCGGCGGCGGACATGCCTGAACATGCAGCGACCGCCGGGCGGCTGGTCGCCATGCTGCAGCGGTTCGAACTGGCGGGGTTCGATGCGGTGCTCGACGGCTGGGATGCGGAAACCGGCCGTGCGGAAAGCCAACGGGAGAGCGGGGGATGATGATGACCAGGCCGCGCGATATCGTGCTGGTGGTGGACGACCGGGCGGAGACGCTGGCCCTGCTGACCGATGCGATCGAGGCGGCGGGGTTGACCGTGCTGGTCGCGGCAGAGGGCGCCCGCGCGCTGGACCTGGTGGAGCGGGTGACGCCCGATATCGTGCTGATGGATGCGGTGATGCCCGGCATGGACGGGTTCGAAACCTGCCGGCGGCTGAAGACCCGGCCCCATATCGCCCATGTGCCGGTGATCTTCATGACCGGGCTGGCGGAAACCGAGCATGTGGTGCGCGGCTTCGCGGCCGGTGGGGTGGATTACGTGCCCAAACCCATCGTGCCCGACGAGCTGATCGCCCGCATCCGCACCCATCTGGCCAATGCCCGGCTGGCGCAGAGTGCCCGCGCGGCGCTGGATGCCACCGGCCGCCATCTGCTGGCGGTGGACGGTGCGGCACGCCTGCTCTGGTCCACGCCCCAGGCCGAGGCCCGGCTGGCGGCGGCCTTCCCCTCGCGCTGCGGCGGGGGCGGGGCGGGGCTGCCAGGTGGGGGCCAGCCCGGTGGGAGCCAGCCTGGTGGGGGCCTGCCGGCAGGCTTCCGGCTGGGGGCCGAGGCGACGGCCTGGCTGGCTGTGCCGGGCGCCGCCGAGGCGGGGCCGCTGACGCTGGCGGTAGAGGCGGGGCTGCCGCTCTGCCTGGCGCTGATCGGCCGGCTGGGGCCCGACGAGATCCTGCTGCGCCTGACCGAAGGCCGCGAGGTCCGCGACGAGGATCTCCTGCGCGAGGCCTTTGGCCTGACGGCGCGCGAGGCCGAGGTGCTGCTCTGGGTCGCCAACGGCAAGGCCAACCGGATGATCGCCGAGATCCTGGAGCTTGGGCCGCGCACGGTCGACAAGCATGTCGAGCGCATCTTCGCCAAGCTGGGGGTCGAGAACCGCACCGCGGCGGCGGCTGCGGCGCTGAAAGTCCTTGCCGGGCGGTGACCGGTCGCCCGTAGAAACCGGCGCAGGGCAAAACCGGCGGGGCCTGAACAGGTGCGGGCGCCAACGATCCGTGGCCGAAACCGGACCTGACGCCGTTATTTGCGCCGGGCTGTGACCTCATGATGGGCGCTTCGTGGCTTCTGCCGTCACCGGCTTGTGCCTGTCCCTCTCCATGCCGATGTCTGAACCAGGACGGCGGATACGAGCCTCCGCCGCATCGACAGCAATGGAGACCGAAGATGGACAAGGATCGCGTTGAAGGCACCGCCCGCCAGGTCACCGGCAAGATCAAGGAAGTCGCCGGTCGTGCGACCGACGACCCCACCACCGAGGCCGAGGGCCGCACCGAAAAGACGGCCGGCAAGGTGCAGAAGGAATACGGCAAGGCCAAGGACGAGGTCCGCGACACGCTCAGGAAGTGAGCCGCCGCACCGCCGACCTGTCCCACCCCGTTACCGGAGACGCATCATGAACGTTACCGACAGGATCATTCGCCTGAAGGTCGATCTCGCCGCGGACCGGCAGACGGTGTGGGAGGCCCTGACCGGCGCGCAGCATGTTCAGGCGTGGTGGGGGAGGCATGTCTCCCTCACACCTCGCGCCGGGGGCAGGTTGTTCGTCCGGGGCGACGGGCGGGAGCAGTCGCGCCAGGTGCGCGGCCGCGTGCTCCGCTGGTCGCCGCCTTCCGCACTCGAGCTGGCCTGGGCAGATGCCGCCTGGCCTGCCGAGACGCGGGTCAATATCCGCCTGACGCCCACCCCCGACGGCGACACCCGCCTTCAGCTGGACCATGTCGGCTGGTCGGGCTTCGAGGACAAGGCCCGCCTGCATCTGATGCAGGCCGCAGAACGCGACTGGACCGCCCGGCTGGACCGGCTGGAAGACTATCTCCGCGCCGGCGACATCGCAGGCACGGTTTCCCAGGCCCAGAGCGGCGGGGCACGTGCCTGGTAGGGCACGACCCCGACCTGCATCTAAAAGACGACGCGCCGCCGCCGCCCCACATTCAAGGGTTGCGGCGGCGGTGTGCGTGCGGGCCACGACCCTTTTGCCGGCCGCCCCGCCCTGAAAACCTGTGGTGACATGGACCCACCGGGATTATCCTCCTCGGGCAAGACTTCCGACCAGCCGGGGACGCGCGCCGATGGCCCAGCACCACGCTTCTGCCGATCTTCCGTCCGATGCCGCCCTGCCGGCCCGTCTGGACCGGGATATCACCCGGCGCCTGACGGTCTGGCTGGCCGCAATCTGCCTGGCCGCCGCGGCGCTGGAGCTGGCCTCGGCCGCCGGCGGAGTGGCGGTGGTGGACGGGCTGTGGTGGAAGCTGGCGGCGGTGGCGCTCTGGATCGGCGTCGCGGGCGGCTTTTCCACCGCCCTCAACGGGGCCCTGTTCGGCAGCCGCAGCATGTCGCCGGCCCTGTGCAGCCACCGCCAGGTGGTGGCGGGCCGGCTGCCGCTGGTGCGGCTGCATGGCAGCTTCCCGATCGCCATCCTGATCTGCGCTGCCCTGCCCGGCGGCTTCTCCTGGCAGACCGGCGGCAGCCTGCCGGTCCAGCTGTTTCAGATGCTGGTCGTGGCCACCTGCCTGGCCCATCGTCCGCCCGTGCGGGGTGCTGCCGTCTGGCGGTGACCGGCCATCCGGGCTATGCAGAACCGGCCGGCCCGCATGGCGGGCCCCGATCCGCCGGAGAGGATGCATGGAGCCTGTCGAAACCGATCGCCTTGTCCTGAGAAACTTCCGCAAGAGCGATGCCGCCGGCCTGTTCGCCTATCTGGAGGCGCCCGTGGCCGGCTGTTTCCTGTCGCTGCGGCTGGAGAGCCTGGCGGCCGCGGAGGCCGAGGCGGAGAAACGCGGCGGTAGTGACGAGTATCTGGCGGTCTGTCTGAAGCAGACCGACAGCCTGATCGGCGATGTGTTCGCCATGCAGGAAGACGATACCTGGTCGGTGGGCTGGAACTTCAATCCGGCCTGGGGCGGCAGGGGCTATGCCCTGGAAGCGGCCCGGGCGCTGTTCGGATGGCTGTTCTCCACCGCCGGGGCGCGTCGCCTTTATGCCTATGTGGAAGACCACAACCTGGCCTCGCAGCGCCTGTGCGAACGGCTGGGCATGCGCCGCGAGGGGCTGTTCCTGGACTTCGTCTCGTTCAGAACCGATGCGACGGGCGCGCCGATCTACGAGAACACGTTTCAATACGCTCTGTTGCGCAGGGAGTGGGAGGCCGGCCGCTGAAGGCCGGCCTCCCGCCTGCCCGTCTTTACCCGATCGCCGAAACCAGCTTCTGCAGTTCCAGCAGCGGCCGGTCCAGGTCCGGGTCGGTGGTGGAATAGAGGCTGATCGAGAAGCCCCAGACCGCGCCGGTGGTGACGGGCTGGGTTGCCTGCTGCCACTGGCCGACGGCCTGGATGATCCCCGACACCGTGCTGCCGCTATAGTCGTAGCGCGGGTGCAGCAGCACCGGCAGCAGGGTTTCGATCGAATCGGCCCCCGCCTGGACCAGCGTATAGCCATAGCGGATCGACACCGCGATCTGCTGGCCGGCCGGCTGGCCGTCGAACATTTCGTTGAACACCGCGGTCAGCGGGTTGGTGGCGGGGTCGGTGGTCCAGGCGCCGATATCGATCCGCTCCTGCACCGTGATCAGCGGCACCAGCGGTTCGGGGAAGCCCAGCTGCGGCGTGCGGTAGACGAAGGCCGAGCTGGTCTCGGGCCCCTCGGCGCCCAGCAGCCGGGCATTGCGGATCACCGAAACGCCGGCGGTGGCGTTCTGGAAGGCGGCGATGTGCAGCCCGCCGATGGTGTAGCGGAAGGAGAGCCGCGAGAAGGCCGGCATCAGCGTCGCCCCCTCGCCCAGCGGGAAATCATAGATCCGCATGGTGCCGGTGGGCTCGCGCCCGGTAAGGGCGGCGGTGGCGCCGTCGTCGCGGATCACCAGGATTTCCGGCCAGTCGAAGGGCACCGCCTCGTCGCCCAGCTGTTGCAGGGTGAGGGTGGCATAGACCTGCACCGGTTCGGTGATGCCGATCACGGTGGTGTTCAGCGTCGCCAGATAATGGAAGAAGCTGTTCACCGGCCCCTCGGAGCCGTCGAGCGCCCGGCCGAGCAGGGCCGCCCGGCCCCTGGTGGTGCGGTGGGCGGGGACCAGCCCTTCATGGGCGGGACGCACCAGGCTCCGTGCCGCCACCAGATCGTCGCAGCTGCCCACCCCCCACCAGGCCGACCAGCGCGCCGCCACTTTGCCGGCCAGCGTCGCATAGGTATCGAGCGTGGCGGCCAGCACCGTGTCTCCCGGCCCGGCGGTCGGCGCCTGGAGCCCGGCCAGGATCTGCCAGAAGGTGTCGGCGGCGGAGGCATACTGGGCGAGCAGGGCGAAGAGGGTTTCATCCTCGTCGAGCATCGCCCGTGCCGACGGGGCGGGCTGGCGGTTGAATTCCAGCTCGATCCGGATCTGGTCCTGATCGGCGCTCTGATGGGTGTAGGTGAAGACATAGGCCCAGTGCACCGCCTCTGCCACGCTGTGCGGATCGGCGGGCGTGGTTGCGGTCTGCGAAATCAGGGCCGGCAGGTCGGGATAGGCGCGCAGCGGCACCGGCACCTGGGGCGTGTCCAGATCGGCCGAGAAGGCGGGCGGGGCATCGGTTTCGAAGGGCAGAACGAAGGTCAGCCAGTTGGAGGCGTCATAGCCGCTGTCGACCGGGGTGATGCCGAATTCGATCTCGTTGACCGCATAGACCGGCTTCAGCCGCACCGAGCGGTGCAGCGCCGGCTGCGAGACGTCGAGCGTGAACGAGACCGGTGCTTTGGCATCGGCCGGAGCCGCCTTCAGCGGCAGCTTGGCGTTGCCGAGCTGAGAGACCTTCCAGGCATTGGGGTCGCCGTCGCCGGGTTGTCCGCTGCCCCCGCCATCGACCGGCACCTCGGAAAGCTTGCCGGCGCCGGAGAGGCGCGCGGTCGCGGCCGCGGCGGGGGCCGTGACCTCGGCTGCGAATTGCAGCACCGCGGTGGTGTCGTAGCCGGCACTCAGCGTGCGCAGCAGGCGCTGATACAGCACCTCGCGCGCCGCCTTCCAACCGGCACCGTTGATGGCGCCGGGGCCCGTATCCTGCTCGGCCAGGATCGCCGACAGCCCGTCGGCCACCGCACAGGCGGTGAGTTTCTTGGCGGCCAGGATCGTCTCCAGCGCCGACGGGTTCACCCGATAGGCCGGCGCGGCATAGGGTGCGGTGCAGATCAGATCCAGCCCCGCCAGCCAGGACCGCGCCCAGACCTCCAGATCAATCCCCTGAAAGTCGTAGGTTTGAGATTTACCCCAAGTTCCGGTTGCAGGGTCCAGGGTGCTGATCGTGACCCCGCTTTCCGCCTCCAGCGTGTGGGACAGCGGGCGGAGGCCGAAGCTCCAGGGCTGGGGGGAGGGGTTCCAGTCGACCGTCAGCGGTGGTGCCAGATCGACTTTGGTGATGCCGCCCGGATCGACGAAAGACACCGCCCAGACATCGGTGGGCGCCGGGTCGCGTTCGGCCGAGAGCACCTTGCCGGTGGCGATCTTCAGCCCGTCGATCGCGCCTTCGATCGCCGCGGCGAAGACGTCGAGGGTGACGGCGCCGTCTTCCTGCTGCTCTGGCGCCGCACTGCGGGTGACGGCGATCGGGCTTGCCACCTGCGCCACGGGGCCCGGATCGGCGCCCTCGCGGAGGAAGGCGGGGTCCACCAGCCGCGGGTCGCGCGCCAGCGTGATCCAGGTTCTGAGCGGGAAAATGACGTCGGGGAACTGCCAGCCGCCGGTGCCGAAACCGGCCTCCAGCCGGGTATCGGCCGGCGGCAGCAGCAGTTTCGCGGCCGCCGCGATCCAGGCCTGATCGGCATTGCCGGTGACCACATCGCCGATGGTGACCGCGATGCCCGCCGCGGCGAAGCGGCGGATGATGGCGTTCAGGCTGTCGTCCGTCGCCGTGGTGATGGTGGGGGTGGCGGCAACGGGTGAGGGGCGGAGCGTCAGCCCCGCCACGATCACCCCGGGTGTCGCGGCATTGGCCGACAGGATCAGGGTCGGGTCCAGCCCGTAGCGCGCGCCCAGATCGGGCGGGGTGAGGGCGGCATCTCCCGTCAGCGCCGGGCCGCAGAGCAGCAGCCCGCCGGTCGCCAGCGCATCCGGATCGTCGGCGATGGCGGCGGCGAAGGCATCGATCGTCACCGGCGGGTCGGCCCGGGCGATCACCGCATCGAAACTGTCGCCGGCTTCGGTCGCCAGCGCCTGGCCGTCGACGGTGATGGTGCGCCCGCCCGCCACCGTGCCGGGCATGGCGCGGTTGGCCTGGGTCAGCGCCACCTCTGCATCGCTGCCGAGGGGCACGAAACGTGCGGCGATCGCCGTCATGGTGGTACCGCCCAGGATCCGCCAGGGGATGCGGACGGTTGCGGGATCCTGGGGCCAGGCGGAAAGACCAGGGACGGGCAGGCCGCCGCTTCCCGCCGGGGCGACCGGTGCAAGGCCGGCATTGTGGCGCAGCAGGTCGCCCGGCTCCACGCCATAGGCGCGGGCGGTGGCGCCGAGGGGCGCATCGGCGAGGCCGGTGACGCTGGTCGTCTTCAGGAACAGCGGCGCGCCGGCGGGGAAGAGATCGATGGTGTCGATGTTGAGCCCGGCCAGCGTCGCGGCGGTCTGGCCGGTGTCGTTGTCGTCGAGCGTCCAGCCGTCGCGGATCAGCTTGCGGTCGACCGTCAGCGTCACGCCCGTGCGGAACATGCCCCTGGCCGCGGCATTGGCACCCACCGTCATCACCGCATCATAGGGCACGCCATTGTCGCGGAAGGTGCCGGCGATGTCGTCGAGGGTGGCATCGGCGCCGGGCTCCCCCGTCGCCGGCACCTCGACCTCGATGCCCTGGGCGCTGAACACGAAGCCCGGGGCGAGCAGGGCGGGGCGATCCATATTGGCGGTGGTCAGGCTGGCGAGCGTTACGCCGAAGGCCTCGGCCAGTTCACCGGCCGAGAGACCATCCGCCGGCTGGGCATGTTCCGCCGCCGGCACCACCAGTTCGGTGCCGGGCAGCAGCGGCAGCACGATGTTGTCGTCATCGCCCAGCACCGTGGCGGGGTCGAGCCCCGTGGGCACCAGTTCCGCCACCGTGCTGCCGGCGGTGAAGACCACGTAGTCCGGCACCGCAAGCCCCGCCTCGGGCAGGGTGACCAGCTGCCCCACCGGCCGTTCGCCGGCCGCCAGGCCCAGCGCCTGCCAGTCGAGCCCGTAGCGCGTCACCACATCGGCGAGGGTGGGGGTGACGGTGGGATCGGCCAGGCTGGCGCCCATCAATGCGGCGGCGGTTGAAAAGGCATAGCAGGCCGAGACATGGGCGCGCAGCCCGTCCATCGGCACCGGCAGCGCCGTGGGGCTGGCGGCGGCCGGCTGGTCCAGCGAGGTGGAAAGTGCCGCGGTCACGTCGGGCTGCATGATCTGGTACCAGATCGCGCCGAAGCGTGCGCCGATATCGGCCGCGGTCGCCGCCGCGGCATCGCCCGCGACCGTGCCACCGGCGGTCAGCCCGCCCGGCTGCATGGCGATGCGCAATTGCAGTCGGGCACCCACCTGTCCTTCCGCCGCCGAGGTGACCCCCCAGGCGACGCTGGTCACCGGCCAGGAGGTGACGCCGATCATCGGGTCGGTATAGCCGACCACCATGTCCACGGTGCCGGAGGCGGCGTCGAACGAAACTGCGGCGCTCATCATGCGTCTCCTTCGGCGGTGGCGTTGCCGTAGACGTCGTGGAAGCCCAGCACCACGGTCGCGACCGGCGGTGCCGTGCGCCCGCTTGCCGAGATGCCGGCGTATGGGTCGCCCGCCTGGGGCGGCAGGCCCGGAATGGCCGGCACCGTCGGCGTCTTCGCATAGCGGTGGATGGGGATCACCTGCGACAGGGTCTGGTCGTTTTCATCCACCGCATCGGCCGTCATCCGGGGCGTCATGCGCATCCGGTCCACCGCCGCGGCGCTGCCGTCGACCCGCGGGCCGACCGGGCTGCCGGCATTGCTGGCGGCGAAGACCTCGGTCTCGGGCAGCTGATAGCCGGCCAGGTTGTACAGCCGGCGGGCGCGCAGATCCGGGTCGTCGCCCGCATCTGGCGGGTTCACCAGCCCCATGGTGAAGCCGACATTGCCCTGGGCGACGGTCGCCTGGCGGATCTGGTCGCGATCGTCGGGGGCCGCCACGAACAGCGCAGTGGCGGCAGGGTCGACCGGGTCGGCGACCAGGGCGGCGGTGTTGAAGGAATGCAGCTGCCGGTCGGGATTGGCCGTCGACTGGCTGGCCAGCAGGGCGATGACGGTGACGGTGGCGGTGCCTTCCTGGCTCCAGATCTCGTCGCCATAGCCGTTGCCGTCGCCGTCGGTCAGCTCCAGCCAATAGCCGCCGCCGCCCACCACGCTCGCCTCCCACACCAGTTTCAGGAACATTTCGGCATCGCCGACCGGGGCGAAATAGGGGCTGGAGGGCGGCAGGTCGCCGTCCGCCAGCGCCAGCCGGTTGGCCGAGAGATTGCCCGAACGGGTTTCGGTCGACAGATTGGTGCGCACGATATAGCTGGCGCTGCGATCGATGCCGGTGGTGGTCAGCCCGCCGGGCAGGCCGGCGGCCGGCGACAGGCGGAAGCCGAAATACAGCACCGCATTGTCGTCGGGATGGGTTTCCAGATAGCGCCAGAGTTCCAGCAGCAGCTGGCGGCCCGCCGTATCGGCGCCGGTGACGCTGGCGGTGTTCGGCCGGCCGGGAATGCGGCTGATGCCGATATCGATCAGGCTGGCCCAGATGGAGCGGTGGACCGGCAAAGCGGGGCTGTCGGGCCCCTTTTCCGGATCGGTGCGATAAAGCTGCCAGGGCCCGCCATCGGCCGCGGCGGCAATCGCGGCCAGATCGCTGCCGAAGGGCCAGAAGGACGGCATGCCGATGCTCGCCGTTTCGGCGCCCTCGCCCAGCGCCGGCAGATTGATCTGGTTCGGCGTCTGCCAGATCACCATCTGCGACAGGCCGTGGCGCACCGGCACGTCTTCCCAAAGCTGCAGCGGCGCCGGCGGCGCGCTCAACACCGGGGTCAGCGTATCGGCCGGATAGCCGTCTTCCAGCATCTTCTCGGTGACCTGGATGACCAGTTGGGTGGTGTCGTCCACCTCCAGGATCATGCCCGGGCGGATGCGGCCCGCGGCGGCCGCCGGGTTGCGGGCGGCAAGATCGGTGTTGCGGGCGGTGAAGGCGGCGAGCCCTTCGGTCGGCGGCGCGGTTTCGGTCGCAACCAGGGTCAGCCAGGGCACCTCCACCGTTTCGGTGACGGTCAGGGTCAGGCGCACGGTTTCGGGCGGCTGGGTGGTGTCGGGGGCGGGGCCGGTGACCTGCTGGCCGATCAGGTCGTAGAGACCGCTCAACCGGCTGTCGTCGCCCTGGGGGGCGGGCAGGCGCTGGCCATGGAGCATGAAGCGCGAGACCTGGCCCGCGACATCGCGCACCGGCGCATCGCCGGTCAGCGCCGGCATCAGCCGGTCGAGGCCGATGGCGGCAAGATCGGGTACGATCAGCGGCAGCGCGGCATCCACCGCGAAGACCCCCGGCACATCGGCCACCACCATGCCGGTGGTTTCGATCGCCAGATCGTAAGATGTGGCGAAGGCGCGCAGCGTCTGATTGTCGATGGTGGTCAGCCGGCAATCGGTCACCACCACCGGGGCCAGCGGCGCCAGCAGATCGGTGGTCGCCACAACCGTTCGGAAGTTTGCAGAGGGTGTCGCCGGAATTGTGGTTGCATCGGCCACCATCAGCAGCCGCGCCGCCAGCGCGCGCAGGCTTTCATCGGGCAGAAGGGCGGTGGTCGCGGCGGGCAGGATGACCGGCCCGCCGGCATAGCCGGGGTTCAGTTCGGCAACCGCGGCCGCCCAGGCGGCGAAGGCCGGATCGACCTCGGGGTTCTGCCACAGCATGGTGGCGGCGGCGAGCAGCGGCAGGGTGTCGCCGGCCAGCCGCGTCCAATCGACCGGATCGGTCAGCACGTCGAAGGCCGAGGGCAGCTTCACCACCGCCGGCAGGCTGCCATCGGCGCCGATGCTGTCGCCGTTCAGGCTGGTGATCGCTTCCGCATACCAGCCGGTTTCGGGGAGCAGGGTGACGGCGGGGGTGCCGGCATTCAGCCGGACGTAATAAAGCGCCGCCGCCTGGGTGATGGTCAGGCCCTGAAGCGCCACACCGGCGCCCTGGGGCAGGTTGACCGGCGCGCCCGCGCGGGTGATCGCCGGCACGTCGAGGGCGGCCGCCGTCTGCAGCCAGGCATCGACCGAGGCACCCAGCCGGGCGCAGAGCCGGTCCGGGGTGTCGCCGGTCCGGATCTGGGTTTCCAGGGCCGCGACCTGTGCGGTCTTGCCCGGGGTCAGCAGCCGTTCGGGGTTGGCGGCGGCGATCGCCGCCGGGGTCACGCCCAGCGTCACGCTCAACACCGTGCCGGGCGCCGCCGCGGCCAGCTCTTCGGTGATGCCGGGGTTCAGCGCCAGGATCTCGTCGGTGTCGTAGCCGTAGGTGGCGGCAAGCTGGGCGACCGTATCGCCCAGATGCACCACATAGGGCATCTGAACCGTCGGGAAGCTGCCGGCCAGGGCGGCGAGAGTGGTGTCGGCGTCGATCTCGACGGGGAAGCGCGTGAACAGGCCCTGGGCCGCCTGGACCATGTATTTGGCGACCAGCAGCATGTATTCGCGGAACACCACCGAGGCGAGCGGTTCGTCGGGCTGGATGCCGGCAGAGGGCTGGCCGCCATCGCCTGCGGGCTGCGGCGACAGCTGGCGGAAATAGGCCGCGATCCGGTCGGCATAGGCGTCGTCGACCGGCTGATACAGCGCGAAATTGCGGTCGTTTTCCGGCGGCGGCAGGTCGGGGCTGGTCCAGCCCAGCACCGGCGGGATCGGGAAAGCGACGCCGGGCAGGGGGTCGGGATCATCCCCCGAGGGCGGGCCCGAGAGGTGGAAATCGACATTGCCGCCCAGGAAGCCGCTCAGATTGTCGAAGCCGAAACCTTCGGCAAAGGTCTGCGGGCAATCCATCTGTGCGGCCAGTTCGGCCAGATCGCCGGCGGTGAGCGTGGCGGTGACCGGATCCAGCCCCAGCGCCGAAACCGCCCAGCGGAACATCGCCTCGGCCAGCAGGGCGAAGGGCGTCTCCGCCTGGTCGTCCGCCCGCGCGGTGGCGGTGAAGGCGGCCGTGCGGCGGGCCTCCAGCGTTTCGGCATCCACCGCGACCGGGCCGTCGATCGCCAGCATCATCACCATCCGCCGGGCCGGATCGGCGGCCGGCGGGGTGCTGCCGCCGGGCCAGGCCACCGCCATATCGGCGATGGTGAAGCCCGGCACCATGCGCAGATCCAGGGTCTGCGTCTCGGCAAAGACCTTCGCATCGGGGGAGAAGTTCAGCCGGTACACGCCCTCGGCACAGGGATCGGCGATGGCGGTGGCGGCCTCTGCCAGCACTGCCATCTGGCGGGCGATCGGATGGGTCAGGCCATGGGCGGCGTCGCTGCGCAGCCGGGCGCGGGTCAGCATCCGGGTCATGCGCGCCATATCGCCGGGCCGCCGGCGCAGCCGCTGGCCCGCCCCGCGTGAGGCATTGGCAAGCGGCACCACCCCGATGGCGGCATAACGGCCGAGGGCAGCCCCGCCCAGAGCCGCAGAATTCCGCTGATCCAGGCTCCGCCCGGACTGATCGGCCGACAGGATCCAGGGCGTGGTCGAGGCCGAGCCGATGGTGAACGAGACGTCGAGGCTGGTGGAGAAGGAGAAGGAGAATTTGACGAACACGATCTTGATCGAGGCATGGACCCGCACACCCACGCTCATCGCGATCACGGTCGGCCGGTAGGCGGCGAGCGTCAGGGTCGCCGAGGCATAGGCTTCGAAGCTGACATCGACCCCGATGACCTTGAAATCGACCTTGCCATAGACCTTGCCGACCAGGGCGGCGGTACCCTGCGCCCAGTAATACATCGCCTTGGATGCGGCGGCATCGTCGGGGTGGAACCAGGCGAGCACGCCTTCGAACACCACCTCGACCTGCAGATAAAGCCCGGCCTTCAGCGGCCCCTTGTTGAATTCGCGGCCGACACCGACCGCAAGCCCCAGCCCCAGTTCCAGCACGGGGGAGAAGGTGCCGTTGGTGATGGCCGGCACCCGGGTGGAGGTGGCGCCGTTGAGCAGGCCGAAATAGATGCCGCCCTTGCCCAGGAACGGCCCGTATTGCAGACCGAAGGAGACCGAGAAATCCCGCTTGTGGGGGAAGCCCAGATCGACCTTGAAATTGCCGTTGGTGAAGACGTCGACGGTGATGATGCCGAGCGTGATCGCGACCGCGCCGAAATCCAGCTGGCGGAACATGTCCGGCACCTGAAGGCGGGCATGGAACACGCCGATATCGTCGGTGACCTTCTTGTAGAGCAGTTCGAAACTGAAGCCCGACAGCGTGCCGGCCTCGGGCCCCTGCAGCGCGATCAGCACGCCGTAGAGGATGGGATCGTTCATCACCAGCTTGACGGTGGCCGTGCCCATCAGGGTCACGTCCAGGCCGATCAGCCACTGGCTGGATTCCTGGAAATGCAGCTGGTTGCCGCTCGGCTGGTCCAGCGGGTTGCGGTTCGGATCATCCACCGGCCGGAGCTGGGCGCGCATCAGCCGGATGACGTCGGCGAGCGAATCCGGCCGGGTCAGCCCTTCCAGCGTCACATGCTGGCCGAAGCCCATATAGCGCAGATCGACCAGCGAATTGCCCTTGCCCGGCACGGCGGGCGGGCTGTCGTTCAGGGCATCCCAGGCCAGCGGCGACATGCCCGGCTCGCGGCCGTAATCCTTGCCGAGGAAATTGCCGGTGATCTCGATATTGACCTGCGGCTCGCCGGTCTTGCGGTCGTAGCGGATGCCGACCGTCTTGATGGTGATGAAGCCGAGGGTGAGATTGATGGCGTAATTGAGCGTCACCGACTGTTCGGTCGGGTCGATGATCAGGGTGAAACTGCCCAGATTGATGTCGTTCAGGAAGGTCCAGGGCGCCGACAGCCGGTAATTGGCATTGGGGTTGGCCAGCGCCGCGAAGCTTTCGACCATGGCGCCGAGCGTGACGCCCTTCATCTCCACCGTCAGCACCTGATGGCGCTTGGCCCCTTCGCCGGTCCACGAGGTGCGGGCCTCCAGCGAGAAGCGGTCGAGATCCAGGCGGAACAGCCAGGTGAGTTCCTGGGCGAGGAACGAGAAACCCAGCGTGACGATCAGATTGTTGATCTCGAAGGCGCCCTTGACCGTGCCCTCGTAGATCATCTCGGGCGCATCGCCCGCCGCGGCGTCGCGCAGGACCACCGCATGCAGCTGCGGGCGGGCGCGAGAGAGGCCGTCCAGGCGGATGCGGTCGCTGATGGCGGCCATGCCGGTGCCGGCTTTGGGGCGGCGGCGGATATCGGCCTCGGCAATCAGCGACAGTTTCAGGCCCAGGACTTCAGGGTCCCAGCGCAGGGCCACGGCGGCGGAGACCGAATAGGGGTTGCCGGTGCCGGTCGAATACGCGGCCCAGAGCCGGGTGAGCAGCAGGTCTGGCAGCCAGTCCGGCGGAGTTTCGCCGAGGAAGGCGTAGACGAACTCGCCGAGATTGAGTTCGCCGACGGCCAGGCCGCCCTGGAAACTCCAGCTGCCGTCGCCCGGATAATAGGCCCCGGCGGAAAGGATGGTGGCCTGTTCTCCGTTGACGTTGACGCCGATCATGCCCGAGAGGCCGCCCCAGATCCGCGCCTGTGACACCGTCACTTCGAAGGTCACGTTGTCCAGCGTGAAAGTGACGTTGCCGATCGGGATCTCCCAGGTGCCATGGGCGGTGAGGGTGGCGCCATAGGTCTGGGTCGGCAGGGTGGCACTCATCGTAATCCGGTCGACGATCAGCGAGGCGTCGACGTCGGGTTGGGTGCCTGGAAAGAATACCGACATGGCGGAGGCAAGGTCGATTTCGATGGCACCACGGGTCGCGGCATTGACCGACAGGTTCGGCAGGCTGGCGACCACGTCCAGATAGACCGGCTCGCCGTTGCTGCCGGTCACCTCATCGCCCGGCGGCACATTGCCGTCACCGGTCTTGGAGCCGAACCGCATGGTTCCGAACAGGCTCGCTGTCCAGTTGGGACGGGCGCCGTCCCACATCACCAGCCAGCTTGCGCCGAGCTGATCGATGCGCATGAAAGGAATCGGCACGTCCCAGGCCGTGGTTGAGACCAGCGTGGCGCCGGTGAAGGAAATGCCCGTCGGCATCGGGAAGGTGCCGCCGGTGTTGGGGATTCCGAACCGGAGCTGGGAGAGGCCGAAAGCATCGAGGGCCGCCACCCCAGGCGGCAGCGAGAAGGTGTCGGGAGAGGTGCCCGGGAACAGCTGCAGCAGCGCGATGATACCGTCCGACAGCGTCAGCGGCGGATCGATGTTGCCGTCAATGTCCCAGAGGGATTCCGCCTGAAGCAATGGTACGGTCACGGCCACATCATGACGGGTACCGGTATTGACCTGCAGGACGAGGCGCAGCAGGACCGCCGAGATGAGCGCCTGTGGCTCTTCAAGGCTGTAAATGTCGACATAGTTGGTCGTCAGCACCAGATCGAGCGATTCGACGTTCATCTTCGACCAGGCGGTGTCGGCATCAGGCGCGCTCGCCAGAAGGTCGACCTTGTCGGCGATGGCGGCCTCGGCCCGCGGGTCGAACACGCCCGACAGCGCAAGCCGTGTGCTGCCGAGAAGCTGGGCGTAGGGGGCGAGCGGCGTGTCGGTCAGGACGAGCGTGCCCGAGAGGCCGGGACGGGGCGCTGCGGCCGTCCCGTCGTCGACCGCCATCGCCATGACCGTCGCCTGCTGCGGTCCAAGGCCCGCCAGCACCGAAGTGCCGAGCATAACGGTGCCGTTCGACCCCGGCACGGGCACGCGGGATGACGGCAGATCGGGGATCAGTGTCGTCAGATCGACGAAGCCGTCGGTGGTTCTCGCTTCAAGAGACAGGTCCAGCTGGTCACGGCCCGCATCATCGACGGTGCCGGTGAGTATGAGTGTCCAGCCGGTACCATCGGCCCAGCTGGACGTGCCTGTCAGCCGCGCCGTCGACGGCAGGCGCTCTGCCCGCCCGCCCGTAACCGGCAGGACATCGACCCCCAGAACCGCCACCAGCTTACCCATCAACGGCAGGATCGCCGCATCTAGCCTGCCCTGAGCCGCAGCACGCACGAAGGCGTCATAGAGGGTGGCGACGGACATGATGCGGATCTCCTGGCATCAGCGGGACGATATGGATCAGCGAAGGCAGGGAACTCAGGAAGGCGAGGCGGGCAGTTCAGACGGCGATGCGCGGTCTGACCCGGCGCGGTGGCGGGATCGGACGGGCGGATCCGACCGATGATGCCGCGCGGCCTCTGTCGAGGATCTGGCGGGATCGGACGAGATGGCCGCGCTTAATGCCCGGCAGGACGTCGCCGACGCGCAGCGGGCCGGGTGCTGCGGTGACGGCAGAAATACTGTCACCACCACCACCACCACCGCCGCCGCTGCCGTCTTCCTCCAGGATCATCGTGGTCGAATCAGTCTGCGGAACACCGATGATCTGTCGGGCGCCGCCTTCGAAGAACCGGGCATCGGTGCCGAAATGGCCCTGGTCATTGATCCAGAACAGCCAGTCGGCCGATTGCAGCGGCTTGTCGGGGTCGAGATCGAGAACCGTAGTGTAGACGTTCCGGTCGACCTCTGGGAGCAGGGTCCAGCGCGCCGTATCGGCCTCATAGGCAACGACCCCATGCGGGTCAGGGTATTCGTGAGAGCCTGTATGTTTAGACAGAGCGACCAGGATGGACAGATAGGGATGCTTGTGATGACTGTAATATCCGGCGCTGGCAAATATAGAATATGGTAATGTCAGTTCGACGAAGGTATTCAACTCGGCAAGGTCGCTCTTATCACCGATATTTTTGCGCGTCATGGTGTCGAGGGAACCATGATGTGGCGCCGACATCATGTAGATATTGGGCAGCGGTGACTGCGTCCACGCCTGCAGAAGAGTATTGGCAAAGTCCAACGTCTCGTAGGTGGCATCGCCCGGGAGGATGAAAGCCGTCTGGCCATACTGAACGACCGCCACGGCCGAACTGCCGTTCTTGATCAGCGCCTGGGATTTCGTGGCGCTCGGCACATTGGACACGATGGTCCGGATCGAGACCGGGCCGAGTGCCATGGTCTCCGTGACGTCACCATTCGCATCGCCATAGTCGCTGGCATTGGTGAGGTAGGAAACGGGGCCGTCGCCTTCGGGCAGAAATTTCGCGAGACGGCCGATGGTCGCCCTGGCCTGCGGGCCCCAATTCGTGCCGCCGAGCTGGATGCGACCGACCTCTAGTGGAATGTTGCGCGTCGCGACCTGATCCAGGAACTCCTTGGTCAGCGTCCAGTGGTCTGTGTCCTGATGGCTGAACAGCACCAGATCCAGCTTCGGAGGCTTGCCTTGGGCCATTTGCAGCTCAAGCGCCTCGATCAGCGTTCTGACCGGCGGGGTAATGCCCAGAACTTCCTTCGACTGGCTGAGACCGCCACCTGAATTACCGAAGTCGAACAGCGCCATCATCTCGGCCGCATCCTTGTCGGGCCGTGCATAGCGGTCAGTATAGAGCCTGAGCAGATGCGCCATGCCCTGGCCGCACCACATGCCGTCCATATAGGCGAGTTCGATGGTCATGCGGCGCCCTCGTCTTTGGTCCGGTCTGGCGTGGGGCGGATCAGGACGCTGGCGCGTCTGACCGGGGCCGTCATGCCATTGCGACTTTCCGGAGAAGACCGGAAGCGGAGCGGTGCAGATGGCAGGGGCGTGATGGCGGTCATGGCCTCCGTCATGTCGCCATCCTTGTCGTCGTCCTCGCTGATCTCCATCTCCAGCCCGAATACGTCGGGGGAGGTATCGGGGACATTGATCAGTGCCTTACAGGCGCCGTAAAAGGTTTCGACATTGGTCACCATCGGATCATCGGGGGTGAGCGTGTAGAACCAGTTTGCGACCGGCACCGGCGTGTCGAGACCCAGTACGGTGGTGTAGAGGTTGGCCATTACTTCCTTCTGCACACGAAATTCCTTGGCCACGAGGTCGTAATAGACCACGGGGTGGAGAAGGAACGCTCCCGACCCGGCATATTTGATCAGCTTTTTCAGAACGATCGCGTGCGGGTGGCTGTGGCTGTTGGCGATGCCGGCGCTGGTGATGACGCTGTTCGGCTGCGTGAGTTCGGTGAAGCGGATCAACTCGCTCAGATCGGCGTCGTTGTCGGTCGTGCTGCTCTTGGTCATTGTGGCCAGCGCCCCGTGATGAGGGGCGGACATGAGCGAAACCGGCTGAACCGGACTGTTCTTCCAGGCGCTGAGATAGATGTTGATCTGGTTCAGGGTCTCGTAGGTTGCATCCCCGGGCAGGATGATCCGCTCGCCGGCATAGTCGATCACCATGACCGCCGACGTCGCGTTCTTGCGCTCGCTCGACTTGGCCTTGGAGGTGGTGGGCGAATTGGCGATGAGCGTTCGGATCACGATGTCGCCCATCGCATCTGTCTGGGTCGGCGGTTTACTCGGATTGCTATAGTCCGAAACCAGCGTGTCCCAGTAGGTCAGATCCTTTTTCGGATTTGCGGTATACGTCCCGAGTTCGACCAGTGTATTGCGTGCGGTCTGACCCCAGTCGCTGCCGGCATAGATGATCTTTCCGACCGTCATCGGAATTTTGCGCAGTTTGACGGCGTCCATCAGGTAGCGAAGCAGCTTCCAGTGATCTTCGTCCTGGTGACTGATCACCACCAGGTCGATGTGTGGTGGCTTGCCGGCCTGTTCCTGGCTTTCCAGGACCTCGCAGACCCTCTCGACCGCCGGTGCCGCAAGCTTCGGCACCAGGGTTTTCGTGACAAATCTGACGGTGGTCCCGAAGTCGAACAGGGCGACCACATCGGGGATATAGTCGTCCTCGTATTCATTGGCCGTCAGCATATTGGCCATGCCCTGATCGCACCACAGGCACGACATCATCACCCGCGCGGCGTTCTCGATCCGGAGCAGATGGGCAAGAGTGATGTCCGGCGTGTCGGTCATGCGCTCTCTCCGCCATCCGTCCGAAGTCTGGCGCCGCGCGCCGCGCGTATGGTCGCCCCGGTCCTGTGTGCCGGAGGCGCCTTCCGGCCTGGGCCGGCGAGACGGCCTTCGGTGGCAGCCGACTTGTTCGCGGGCACCTCCTTGCCGTCGTCATAAGCGGCATACCAGCCGAGCTTGGTGTTCGAGGTCTGGTCGGGATTGCCGAAGACGGTGATGTCGTTCTTGCCGGGCGGGAAGGACAGGCCCAGCACATGCAGCCCGAAATCCCTGAGCCGCATGAGATATTGCCGGCCGTGCTGCTCGTCTTCATAGGTGGTGAACTGGATGGTCCGGAAGCCGATATCCAGGATGCCCTGCAGCGGCAGGCTGACCCCCAGCATGTTCTCGATGCCGGGCAGGGCCACGCCGAAATAGATGCCGGGATTGCCCTTGTCGCCACCGCCGGCACTCCAGGCGGCCAGCAGGCGCACGGTGATGCCCACCGACCCGGCCAGCGCGCCCAGCGTGCCGAGGTCGACCTCGTAGACCAGCCCGTACCAGGGCTGGGTCAGTTTCGCCTGCTGAAGGGGGGCCGAGATCGATACGAAGCCGGCGGCTTCCGGGGTGCGGGTTGACACCTGGCCGGTGACCGCGGGATCCGGGGTGCCCATCAACCCGGCCAGCCTCAGCGGGAAGCGGGCGAAGAGCGAATTCGGCCGTGCCCTGCTGTTCGCCGCATTCAGGGTCAGGTCGGCATCCTGGACCGTGAAGGTGACTTTCGTCGGGTCGGACAGCGAGAAGCTCATGGTGACGGCATAGTTCGAATAGGCGAGGCCGGCCGCCGATGCGGCATCGCTCGTGTCTGTCTCGGCCGGCAGGTCGATCCCGCCGTCCACAATCGTTCCGGCCGCGGTCAGTGGCGGCCCCCAGCAGAAGGGGTCGAACTTCTCAGGCTCGGCAAAACGCAGGCGACCGGCCATCTGGAAGGCGGCGGTGACGGTGGTGTTGCCGGTTTCGGGGTCGGCGGCGCGGGCCGTGACCATGCGCGTCTGATCGACCGCCATTTCCGACAGCTGGCCCAGCTGCAGCTGGAACGCTCCCGCCTCGCGCATTGCAAAGACATAGGTGTCGCGCCGGTCGCCGCCGTCGGCGGCTTCCGACTGATAGACGCCGTCCAGGATCAGATTGTTGCCGTGGTCGGTGGGGAAGAGCCGGGTCTGGGCGCCGAACACCCGGTTCACCATCAGCTGCGCCGAGCTGGTGAAACTCGCCAGCCGGCCGTTCTCGAAGCCGACGGTCAGCTGCTGGACCTTGAAGGCGAAGGCGATGTCGCTGGAGAAATACTGGTCGATCGGATCCTGATAGTCGATCAGGCCGAAGGTGGAGGTGGTGTCGAAGGTGAGCGTGCCGTTGTCCGAGGTGAACGAGGTGGCGGTCAGCCCCAGATGATGGGCGTAGAACCCGGCCGGGTCGATGCCGGCGGCCAGCGGTTGCAGCGGCTCCGGCAGGGTGTCGAGCGGCACCTCCACCGACAGCGCCAGCACGCCCGCCCAGTCGGGATCGTCGATCACCTCGACGAAACGGTCATAGGGCGAGGCGGTGTTCTTCAGCCGGGCGGTGGCGACGCTTTCGCGGGCGGAGCGGATGATCGCCTGAATGTCGCTGCGCGCGGTTTCGGCCTTGCCGTCATCCGACGATGCCTCGGGCCAGTTCCAGGCGGCGGTGTCGGAAACCAGATCGGCCAGCGTGCGGCCACTGATGAATTTGAAGATCAGCCGGGCGTTTTTCGGCCCCTGGCGATCGGGGGCGGCCCAGTTGCGCGGGCTCATCCGGAACAGCCAGTCGCCGATCACCGGGGTCAGCAGCCCGGCGAAGCGCTGGAAGACCAGGGTTTCTTCGGCGGTGATCGTGCCCGATGTCGCCTGAGTCAGCATCTGGTCGAAGGCGGTTTCGGTGTCGTAGACCGGATAGCCGGCGCGCGAGACCGTGGCCGAGACCTGGTTCCACACGGTTTCCGACACGCCCTTGCCCGGCGGCAGGGCCTTGATCAGGTTCATCGACGCCTGGGTCAGCTGATAGGCGACCGAGCCCGACGCCATCACGGTGGCGGCCGAGCCCAGCACCATGAACAGGCGGTTGGACAGCAGCGCCTGGCGGAAGGCGCCGTCGATGGCGGTGAAGCGCAGATCCGGCAGGCCGTCGCTGCTGCCCATATTGCCGATGCCGAGCCAGGCCCAGGGCTGATTGTCGCCGGCATAGCCGATGGCGATTCCGGGCGGGGAGACGGCCGGGGTCACCGTGCCGGCCTGGGTGGTTGTGGCATCCGCGGCCCTTGCCACATTCCATTGCGTGCCGGTGGCGAGCCCGATCCGCCGCCGGCGTTCGGGCGCGATGCCGCGCGCCTCGATGTCGCGCGCGAAGACCGCATCTTCCGCGGCAAGCCCGGCATAGCCGACCATGGGGAAGGCGGGGGCGGGATCGTCGGTCACCAGATCGGTGGCGGCCATTTCCAGATAGGACAGAAAGCCCGAATAGCCGCCGGCATAGAAGGGCGCATCCTCGGGTTGGGCGTAATAGCGCGGCGCGCTGCCGGCCGAAATCCAGCTCCAGGCGGTGGTGCCGAGATCGGTCAGGGCCGGCGGTGCCGGCGCGTCGTCCTGGGTGAGCACCGGCGCATCGTCGTCGGCGCGGGCGGGCGGGGCATAGGCGGCGCGGCCGGCGCGGAAGCTCAACACATTGCCGTCGGCCGTGTTGAGGCCGACATAATCGAGCCCGGTGGTGCCGCAGAGCACGCGCACCGCCGGGGCGGCCGCCGCGATCTCGGGCGCCACCTGTGCCGTCGCCAGCTGGCCGCCCTGGTCGAGCCCGAGCAGGGTGAAATCGCCATCGGGCGTGATGTAATACGAGACCGGCACATCGGCCGGGCTGTCGCCGACGGCCCCCGTGGTCATCGGCTGCACCGCCAGAACGAAACCCGGCTGGGTCTGGCTTGCCATCCGCACCGGCCTCAGCTGCACGCCATAGCCGAGCGCCGTGACATAGCCGCTGTCGAAAACCGGCGCATCGCCCGAGGCTGCGGCGCCGAAAGGGGCGAGGCCGAACCGGGTGCGGGTGGGATCGAGCGGCGCCAGCGGGTCGAAGGCGCAATAGAGCGCCACCGCCGCGCGCTGGCGCAGCGGCACCACCTGCAGGCTACGGATGCCGCCGGTCGCAACCGCGGGTTCGTCCAGCGCCATGAACGGGTCGATGTCGGGCGCGAAGAAGCGCAGGCTGGCGCCCATGGCGGTCAGCACCGGTACCTCGCCCTCGCCCGCCTCATCGGTAGCTGGGGCGGGCAGATCGAGCGTCCAGACCAGTGCGCCCGGCCGGGCCGGATTGTAGCTGACGCCCCAGAGGTTCTGACTGGCGGCAAGGCTGGCATCCCCCGCCAGCAGGGTGAACGCGCCGCCGTCATGGACCCGGAACAGCCAGCTCTGATCGCTGGAGGTCTGCTCCACCATCACCTGTCCGCCGGCCGACGCCAGCACCACGATGCCGCCGGCATTGAAGGTCTGGCCGCCGGTTACGGTGGTGACGTCGCCGCTGCGGGCCATGTCGACGGCAGAGCCGGTCCAGCCGTTGACACCTTGCGCCACGCCCGCGAGCCACAGGAAGCGCGGGCCCCGGGCCGGCGGCAGCAGGGTGAGAAAGGCCTGAAGCGGGTCGGCGAACCCGGCCGGGTCGGCGGGCGCCTGGTCCAGCCAGAACCACAGCCCCCGGGCATCGGTCCAGCTGGTGGACAGCGTGATGGTGTCGCCGAAACCCGCGGCATCCGAGGCAAGGAACCCCGCCCGGTTGCCGCCATCCGTCAGCCAGTAGAGCGGCGAGCCCTGAGCCGCACGGTTGAAGGCGGGCTCGGCCCCGCCGCTCATGCGGCACCTGCGGGCGGGGTGCCGATCTCGATCCGGTCGCCGGCCATCAGCGGCAGGGCGGTCATCGCGGCATTGGCCGCGGGCGCCCAGTCGACCCTGAGCGGCTGGCCGCCGCCGGCATTGTAGCTGGCGGGCGTGCCGGCCGGTGCCGGGCCGGTGCCGCGGGTCAGCCGGATGCCGGTCAGCGGCAGACCGGCTGCCGACGGCTCCTGGGCGCGCGCCGCCAGCACATCACCCAGCGTGGTGCCCAGCGGCACCAGCTGTTCCACCCCGTTGACCAGGATGCGGATCTCGGCCACCAGCGTGGTGCGGCCGCGGAAATAGAGCACCGCCGCCCGGGCGCTGGCATCGGTGCCGTTATGCGCGGCCTGGGTCGCCGCCTCCAGATCCGACAGTTTCGAGGCGGCGAGCAGCACCGCATTCAGTTCCGGATAGGGCGTGCCCGGCTGGGCGCAGGACGGGAAGGCCTGCGGATAGACCAGGCGGAGCAGCGGCTGCTGCATGGTCGACCAGCCGGTATCGATCAGGCCGCCGGCACCGGCGACCTTGCGGTTGGCGGGCACCGGCCGCGGCACCGCCGTGCCGCCCTGGCCGGTGACCAGCCCTACGAATTCATCCAGCACCGTGCAGGTGACGCCGTTCTTGACCATCCGCCCCACCTGCCAGCGGGCGACCGCAGACGTCACGAAGCCGTTGAGATAATTCTGATCGGTGGAGCCGGCCGGCATGCTGGTATAGGCCTCGAACTCCACCCTCAGAACCATGCCCGGCAGCAGATCGACATAGCCCTTGTCGGGGTTGAAGCTGTAGCCGAAGAACAGGGTTTCCACGAAGGTCTGCGGCATGGCGCGGGCGATCGCCGCCTGCACCGTCTGGATGGCGAGCGGGGTGGCGGTGGCCGTTTCCAGCGCCGTCAGAAAGCCGTTCCAGGCGGTCACCAGATCCGGGCGCACGGCATCGGCGGTGAAGGTCCAGGGCAGGGCCTCCGGATCACCGGCGATGGTCAGGGCATAGGTGTAGGGGGCCGTGCCCTCGACGATCGCGAAGGGGGCGACCGCCGGCAGATCCGCCGCGGCCGGCGGGGTGGTGAACAGCTGCGGCAGACCGATGGTGATCTGATAGGCGGTCATCGCCGGCGTGGTCGCCGGAATGATCGCGGCGGCGGTATCCTGGGCGAAGGTCGGATAGAGACCGGCGGCGAAGACCTGGGCCGAGGCGGCGGGGCCGGTGGTGACGCCGGTGATCGCCTGAACGCTGAGGGTCGGGTTCTGGTCGCTGGCATAGGCGATGGCGGCGGTGAGCGCCGGCGCCGTGGTCAGCACGCCGCCGGAGCCCGGGATGCCGGTCACCAGATAGGCCGATGCCCCCTCCACTGCCCGCCAGGACAGGGTGGCGGTGGCGCCGTCATAGGCGATGGCAAGGCCTGCCGGCGCGATGTTGCCGAGCGGGGTGAACGCGCTCCACGGCCCCTTGACCGCGGCATTGGACCGCGTCGCCCGGCCGCGCACGGTATAGCTCGCCGGATCGGTGAGGGCGGCGGCGGGCACGGTCACGGCGGTGGTGGCGCTGGTCAGGCTCTGGCTGAGCGTGCCGTTCTTCCACAGCTCCAGCGTATAGCCGTCCTCGCCCTGGCCGGCGGCGCTGAGGGTCGCGGTGACGTCGCCCCCGGCGGCCGGGAAGGCGATGCCGGTTACCGCTACGGCCTCGCTGATCAGGGTGAGGGCGGCCGAGGCCGGGCCGGTGGTGCGGCCGGTGGTGCCGCTGCCCATCGCGGTGACCACCAGAGAGGGGGCTGCCCCCTGGTCGCCGGCCGGCAGCTGCGGGACGGGCAGGCTGCCCGATCCGCCGCTGAAGCTGCCCGAGGCCATCACCCCGGTGCCCGAGACCAGGTCGAGCCGGTAGCCGGTGACACCGGCATCGGCGACGGTGTTCCAGGCGGCAGTGACCACGCCGCCATCCAGGCTGGCGGTGGTAAGGGCGGGCGCCGAGGTCAGCAGCGGCAGGCGGGTGGTGGTATAGGGGCCGGTGGACGAGCCCCGGCAGGCGGCGGCGATCACCGTATAGGCGCCACCGATGGTCAGGCCCGCCAGGGTGACGCTGTGGGTGAGGCCCGTCCCCGACGCCTGGCCACCCGTCACCGGCTGGCCGTCGGGGGCGAGCACGCTGATCGCCGAGCCGCTGATCCGCCAGTCGCCGGCCGGCGGCAGCACGGTTACCGTGACCGTGCGGTCGGTGCCCGAGGCCGTGGTCACGACATCGATCATGGGCGTCAGCAGCACCAGCCCCATGGCGCTGCCGTCGGGACCGGTGGCGGTGCCGGCGGTGGCAGAGGACAGCGCCGCGGTGACGGCATAGTCGTGGGCCAGATCGGCCGCGATGCCGAAACCGGCGGGGAACTGCCAGGTGCGTGTGCCGATCCGGGTGCCGGCGATCGGCGCCGTGGTGGCAACTGCGCGGCCGTCCTGCAGAAGATTGGCGATGAACCAGACATCGCCACTGTCCGGCAGGCCGGCGCCCGACACCGTGATCGTGGTGTTGACGGTCTCGAGCGGGATGACGACCGCAACCGCAGTGACGTCGGGCCGGGCGTAGAGCACCGTGGCCGGGTCGCTGACCGGGCCGCTGGAGATGTCGAAGACCGGCGTGACCTTCACGGTCCAGGTGCCGCCGGCCTTGCGCAGATTGGGGGCGACCACGAATTGCGCGACGGTGCCCGAGGTGACCGAGGCGACCTGCGAGCCGCCGCCGGTGGTCAGCCGGATCTGGGTCTGGCCGGCCGGCATGGCCGAGGCGGCCGCCGTCCAGCCCACCGACAGGGTGATGCCGTCATAGGCGGTGGTGATGTTGGTGACCGGCGCAAACAGCAGGGGCGCCCGGTCGGAGATGATGGTCGGATCACTCTGAACGGCGACCTGGACGTAATACATCGTGGTCTGGGCGTTCATGTCCTCGCCCGCCGTCCAGGTGCCGCCATTGGGCGTCATGCCCGATGCGGTGCCGGTGACGGCGGTGCCGCCGGCGGTCGTCACGATGATCGTGAACGGGCCGGTGTATCCCTGCTGGATGATCCAGGCCAGGGAGAAGACCGGGCGGGTGCCGCCGGTGGTGCAGGAAACCGACGAGATGACCGGCGCGGCCGGCGTGGTGGCGGTGGACATGCGCTCTTCCCCCGATGCAGAAGCCCGCGCACCCCGCAGGCCCCCATGGGACCGGCGGGATGCGTCGTCGTCCGTCGTGATCTGTGGGTTGGGATCAGCCGTCGATGCGGGCGATCGGCGCCAGGCCGGCGGCGATCCGGCGGGCGTTGGTCACGTCCAGCCGCCAGTCGTCGCCCAGGGTCTGGCCCAGAATCTCGACCGGGTCGGGCAGATCGGCCGGCAGCGCCGCGCGGGCGGCATGCACCGCCTGCATGCGGTTGTCGCCCACCAGAATGCCGCCGGCGATGAAGCCGGTGATGGCGTCGTCGTCGATATCGGCCAGGCTTTCGGCCCCGTCGGGCAGCAGATCCAGGTTGAAGACCTGGCCGTCATGGGACACCCGCTCGACCAGCACCACCTGCGCGGGGCCGTGATCGGTGGTGACGACGGCGCCGGTCTCCAGCGCCTCGGCCAGGATCACGCCGGCGGTGGTCGGCACCGGGTGGTTGTGGGTCAGCAGCACCTCGCCGCCGCCCTCGGTCACCACGCGGACCATGGGCTTGTCTTCGGTGCCGCGCCAGATTTCGGCGATGCGCAGGCTGCCGCCCATGCCGTCGGCCACCCGTTCGCCCGCGGTCAGGCTCTCGATCGGCCGGGTCGTGCCGTCGGCCATCTGCACCAGGCTGCCGGCGGCCACACAACCCCAGACGAACTGGATCGGCGCGACCATGCCGATATTGGCCGGCGGCGTGCCAAGGCCCAGCGGCACGCTGGTCACCCGGATGAAGGCGTTCTCGCCGGTCGACAGGCTGAAGTTCAGCAGGAAGTCGAGATCGATGGTCTGGCCCTGATCCCAGGGCGCGCCCTGCAGCCAGTCGGGGCCGATCGCCCAGCTGATCGCGCCGCCGGCCCCGGTGCACAGCCCCGGAATGGCATCAGACGGGAAGGCGATCGCCGCACCATCGCCCTGGCCCGAGCGGCGGAACAGGATGCAGCTGCCGTTGAAATTCGGGTTCTGGGCGACGGTATAGCCCTGAAGCAGGGTCGCCGAACCATTGACCGCCAGGCCCACGATCGGCTTCGAGCCGTCATTGCCGTACTGGTAATAATAGTCGCAATCGCCGACCTGGTTGTCGGTGCGGTTCAGGCCGACCTTGATGTAGTCGCGGGTGGGGTGCGAATTGTGGTTCGGGTCGACCACGGTCAGGGTGTCGATCGCGTCCACGCCGCGCAGATCGGCGGTGGCGACCACGGTTTCCAGGGCATTGGCGCCGGCCGGCAGATAGGCCGCCGACAGCGTGGCCGTCACATCCAGCTTGCCGTCGACCACCGAGGCGCCGGAGGTGAGTTCCACCACCTGGGTGGTGCTGTTGTACTGCTGCGGGATCGAGCTGCTGCCGATCTGCTGGCCGGTATGGTTGTCGACCAGAATGAGGTTGAGCGCGGTGACCGTCGAGATGCCGGTCAGCGTCACGATGCCCTGGGCCGAAACCTGGTTGCTGTTCGGCTCCACCCCCAGATAGGTCAGCGTCACCGCCGGCACCCAGCTGCCCGGCTGGGGATCGTCCATCTCCAGCAGCGTGGCCTTGCGGGGCCCGCCGGTGGCGGTGTGGTGGGCCTCCGTCAGCTTGATCAGCCGGCGGGTGCTGGGGAAGTGGCGCTCCAGATAGTCATCGCCGCCGAAGCGGTCCAGGATGAACTGCCGATGCGTCTCGTTGCGCATGTCGAGCGACATCACGCCGTTGGGGGTGGCCGCGGCTTCGCGGGTCACCGTCTGGAAAACATCGGCCTCTGCCTTGCTCATCGGGCTTGCCAGCCTGCCGAAGCGGTCGACCCCGATATCCGTCATGCGCCTTTTCATGATCCGATCCCCTTCCCCTCATGTCCTTGATCCGGGAATAAGCGACCCCGTTCACGCCTCTGGGAGAGGCGTGTCTGCCGGTCTGCTCGTTCCCACTTTCAGGATTATTGCGTGAAAGGTTAGATTTGAGCCGAAAGGGTGTCAATGACCGTTCTTTGAAAACCAACGGTCGTTAATCTGCTGCATAATGCGATGGACAGACGCCGTGAAGGTGTGCTGCCGGTCAACGCCGATTGGCGAGATGCGCCCGGAACGCGAAGGCGGCGCCGGCAAGGGAGACCAGGCCGAACAGGGCGAAGGTGGCGGCATAGCTGCCGGTTAGCCCCTGGGCGGCGCTGAAGCCGGCGGGGCCGATCACCACGCCCCCGAAGGTGAGGATCAGCACGCCCCCGGTCACGGCACCGACCAGCCCGGTGGGCGCCCGGCGGGCGGCTTCCGCCAGCATCACGCCATTCCAACCATTGGTTGTGTTACCAATCAGACAAAGCAGGGCCAGTTGCACCCCCGGTCCGGCCGCCGCGGCCGGGCCGATGGCGAGCGCACCGGCGCCCGAGATCGCGCCCACGATGGCGAGCACCAGGAAACCCGCCCCCAGCCGGTCGGCCAGGAACCCCCAGATCACCCGGCCGAGCGCGCCCGAGGCCTGGATCAGCGCCAGCGCGCTGCCGGCGGCCACCGGCGACCAGCCGTGTTCGGTGACCAGCATCACCACGGTGAAGGTCGACAGCGACAGCTGGAGCATGGAATAGAGCAGGCCCAGCAGCCCCAGCGCCCTGAGCGGCGCCTCGCGCAGCGTCAGGCGCGGGCCCTGCATCCAGTCCTGTGCGATCCGGGCCCCCGGCTCGCGATCGGCATCCCAGGCCGGGCGCAGCCGCTGCAGCACCAGGATGAGCGCAAGCGGCGCCAGGGCGGCCAGCCACAGCCCCGACTGCCAGCCCAGCGCCACGGCCATGGCCGGGAAGGCGAGCCCCGCCGTCACGCCCCCCAGCGGCACGCCGGCCTGTTTGAGCGAAAACACCGTGTTGCGCCGCCGTTCGGGCGTTACCCGGATCAGGATCTGAGAGGCGGCGGGGTTGTTGAGCCCATAGCCGAAGCCGGCGATCAGGGCAGCCGCCGCCATCAGGGGCAGGCTGCCCGACCCGAAGGCGGGCAGGGCGATCACGAAGGTGGCCATGCTGATCTGCGACGCCCGGGCCGGGCCGAAGCGGCGCACGATCCCCCCGGCCATCACCGAGGTGACGGCGGCGGCCAGATAGACCAGGCTGACCTGAAAACCGACCAGCGCGGGCGCCACCCCCAGTGCTGCGGCGGCGATCGGCGCGATGGTCGACAATGCCAGCGCGCCCCCGGTCGACACCATCTGCACCGCCATGGTCACCAGCAGCGCGGTCAGAAGCCGCGGCGGCCCTGGGATATCGGCAGGTGTGGAAGGGTGGGGGGTGTCGGCTTGGGCCATGGGGCGGATCCGTTCGGTCTGGTGGTCCCGAATTGTACGGACAAATTATCGGCCGGGGCCAGGCGTTTTCGTGCAGGGGTCCCCTGCGGCCACCGTCATAAAGGTTTCACGAGCGGCGCGCTCATATTTCCTATATTCCGGAACTATGGAAAACGAATATGCCGCCTATGCCTTCGCCACGCTCGGCCATCCGGGGCGTCTCTCGGTCTTCCGCCTGCTGATGCGCTTCGCGCCCCAGGGCGTGCGGCCGACCGAGATCGCCGCCGCGCTGGGGCTGAAGCAGAACACGCTCTCTCATCACCTGGCCGATCTGGCGGGTGTGGGGCTGATCACGGCCGAACGCCAGGGCCGCTCGCTGCTCTATGCGGTGGATCTGGCGGCGACCGAGCGGCTGATCGGCTATCTGGCGCTCGATCTGGGGCGTGCCCGCCCGGATCTGCTCGGCCCCATTCTGGGGCCTCAGAAGGACCATCCCGCCATGCGCGATGCCGGCTTCAACGTGCTGTTCATCTGTTCGGCCAATTCCGCCCGCTCGATCATGGCAGAGGTGCTGCTGCGTGATCTGGGCGGCGGCCGGTTCACCGCCTTTTCGGCCGGCACCGGCGGCGACGGTCGGCTGAACCCGGCGGCGCTGGAGGTTCTGGCCCGCAACGGCCACGACATTTCGGGGCTGCGATCGAAGCCCGTCGCCGACTTCCAGGCAGCCGGGGCCCCGGTGATGGATTTCGTCTTCACCGTCTGCGACACCGCCGCCGCCGAAGACTGTCCGTCCTGGCCGGGCCGGCCGATCACCGGCCATTGGGGCCTGCCCGACCCGGCGAAGGCCCAGGGCACCGAGAGCGAAAAGGCGCTGGCCTTCGCCCGCACCTATGGCGCCCTGCGCCGGCGCATCGCCATCTTCACGGCACTCCCCTTCGCAGCGCTGGACCGGCTGGCCCTGCAGGGCCGGGTGGATCGCATCGCCGCCGAGGCTGCGACCAGTGACGAGGTCTGACCCGATGTCTCCCCGCATCGCCCTCAACGGCCTCGGCCGGATCGGCAAGCTGGTGTTGCGCCGCCTGATCGATACCGGCGCCGGTGGCGATATCGTCCTTCTGAACGATGCCGCGGGTGATGCCGCCCAGCATGCGCTGCTGATGGAATTCGACAGCGTCCACGGCCGCTGGCAAAGGCCGGTTGCGGCGGCAGAAAACGGGCTGATCCTGGACGGGCGGCATATCCGCCTCACCCGCGAGAAGACCATCGCGGCCCTGCCGCTTCAAGATGCCGGCATCGATCTGGTGATCGACTGCACCGGTGTCTTCAAGACCTCGGCGGCACTCGCCCCCTATTACGCCGCCGGGGTGAAGACGGTGGTGGTCAGCGCGCCGGTCAAGGACAGGGAGGCTCTCAATCTGGTCTACGGGGTCAATCACGGGCTTTATGATCCGGCCGCGCACCGCCTGGTGACGGCGGCATCCTGCACCACCAACTGTCTGGCGCCGGTCGTGAAGGTGATCCACGAGGGCATCGGCATCCGCCATGGCTCCATCACCACCATCCACGACGTGACCAACACCCAGACCATGGTCGACCGGCCGGCAAAGGATATGCGCCGGGCGCGATCGGCGCTGATGAACCTGATCCCGACCACGACCGGCAGCGCCACCGCCATCGGGCTGATCTACCCCGAACTCGCCGGCAGGCTGAACGGCCATGCGGTACGGGTACCGCTGCTCAACGCCTCGATCACCGATTGCGTTTTCGAGGTGGCGCGGGAGACGAGCGTCGCCGAGGTGAATGCGCTGTTCGAGGCGGCCGCTGCCGGGCCGCTGACCGGCATCCTGGGCTACGAGACCCGGCCGCTGGTCTCGGCCGATTTCGTCAACGATCCCCGCTCGGCGATCATCGATGCCCCCTCCACCCTGGTGGTCGGCGGTACCCAGGTGAAGATCTACGCCTGGTACGACAATGAATGGGCCTATGCCTGCCGTCTGGCGGACATCGTGCGCATGGTGGCATCTTCATGGTGAAGCAGGCCGCCCCCGCCAACCCTGTCCGCGCCTATGCCGCCGTCACCGCCGCCTATTGGGCCTTCATGCTGTCCGATGGCGCGCTGCGCATGCTGGTGCTGCTGCATTTCAACGCGCTGGGCTTCACGCCGGTGCAGCTCGCCTGGCTGTTTCTGCTGTATGAACTGGCGGGGATCGCCACCAATCTGGCCGCGGGCTGGCTGGCGGCGCGGTTCGGGCTGGCGGCGACGCTTTATGGTGGGCTGGTTCTGCAGATCGGGGCACTGGTCGCCCTCACCCGGCTCGATCCGGGCTGGAGCCTGGCCGCTTCGGTCGGCTTCGTGATGGCGGTGCAGGGCGTCTCGGGGGTGGCCAAGGACCTTGCCAAGATGTCGTCCAAATCGGCGGTCAAGCTGCTGGCGCCCGCGACGGGTGGCGGGCTGTTCCGCTGGGTGGCGCTGCTGACGGGCTCGAAGAACGCGGTCAAGGGGCTGGGCTTCTTTCTGGGCGCGGCGCTGCTGGCGCTGGCCGGTTTCCAGGCCGCCCTCTGGGGCATGGCGGTGGTTCTGGCGCTGATCCTGGCCGCCGTGCTGCTGTTCCTGCCCGCGGGGCTGCCCGGGCGCATCAAGGCCGCCGAAAGCTGGTCCGGCTGGCGGTCGAAAGATGCGCGGGTGAACCGGCTGTCGCTGGCGCGGATGTTCCTGTTCGGCGCCCGCGATGTCTGGTTCGTGGTCGGCATCCCGGTCTATTTCCAGGCGGTGCTGTCGGACGGCACCGCCGAGGGGCGGCGCGCGGCGTTTTTCATCGTCGGCGGGTTCATGGCGCTCTGGATCATCGCCTATGGCCTGGTTCAGGCCCTGGCGCCGCGCATCCTGAAGGCCCGAGGCGAGGCCGAGGCGGCGACGGTGCGCAAGGCCATCCTCTGGGCGGCGGCGCTGGTGCCGATCCCCTTCGCACTCGCCGCCGCCGTCTGGCTGGCGGGGGCACCGGCCGCCTGGCTGACGGTCCTGCTGGTTGCGGGGCTGCTGCTCTTCGGTTTCGTCTTTGCGATCAATTCCTCGGTCCATTCCTATCTGATCCTGGCCTTCGGCGATGCCCGGCGGATCACCCGCGATGTCGGCTTCTATTACATGGCCAATGCCGCCGGCCGGCTGATCGGCACCCTGTTGTCGGGGGTGAGCTATCAGCTGGGCGGGCTTGGCCTCTGCCTTGCGACCGCGGGTCTCATGGCCCTGTTCAGCTGGCTGGCCGCCCGGCGGCTCTGACGCAAACCACCGCTCCATATTGCGTTATGCAGCGTGCTAGACTTGCGCCATGACAACGGCCGGGCAACACGGCCGGGATCACCGGAGGAACGTCTGATGAGCGTGAACGCGCAGGAATTCGGCCCCAGGGTGCAGGCCCTGCTGGACCAGGCGGCCGCGGCCGGCGATGTGCCGGGTGTGGCGGTGGCGATCGGCGATGCCGATGGCCAGATTTTCGAGGCGGCGGCCGGCACCCGCACCATGGGCGGCGACCAGGCCATGACGCCCGACACCGTGGTCTGGATCGCCTCGATGACCAAGGCGGTCACCGGCACCGCCGCCATGCAGCAGGTGGAGCGCGGGGCGCTGTCGCTCGACGGCCCTGCCGCCGAGGTGCTGCCCGAACTCGGCCGGGTCCAGGTGCTGGACGGGTTCGACGCGGCCGGCAATCCCCGGCTCCGCGCGCCGCGGAGCCCGGTCACGCTCCGCCATCTGCTGACCCACACTTCCGGCTTTTCCTATGATTTCTGGAATGCCGACGTGGTGCGCTGCCAGGAGGTGATGGGCCTGCCGCCGGTGGTCAGCTGCCAGCTTGCGGCGCTCGACGTGCCGCTGATGGCCGATCCGGGGACGCACTGGGATTATGGCGTCGGCATCGATTTCGCCGGCCGGATGGTCGAGGCGGTGACCGGCCGCCGGCTGGGCGCGTATCTGGCCGAAGAGGTGCTGGGGCCGCTGGGCATGACCGATACCGCCTTCCGCATCCGCGACGACATGCGCGCCCGGCTGGCGCCGATCCATGCCCGCGGGGCCGATGGCGGGCTGACCGCCACCGATCTCGAAATCCCGCAGGATCCCGAATTCGAAATGGGCGGCGGCGGGCTTTACGGCACGGTGCGCGACTATCTGCGCTTCTGCCGCCTGTTCCTGAACCAGGGCCGCGCCGATGGCGGGGGCCAGGTGCTGAAGCCCGAAACCGTCGCGCAGATGGGCCGCAACGCCATGGGCGATCTCCGCGTCCGCCCGCTCAAGGCCGTGCTCCACGACCTGACCAATGATGCCGAGTTCTTCCCCGGCCTGCCCAAAAGCTGGGGCCTCAGCTTCATGATCAACGAAGAGGACGCGCCCACCGGCCGCCCGGCCGGCTCTCTCGCCTGGGCGGGGCTCGCCAACAGCTATTACTGGATCGACCCGAAGACCGGCCTCGCCGGGGTCTATGCGACCCAGATCCTGCCCTTCGCGGATGTGAAATCGCTGCCGCTTTATCTGGCGGTGGAGGGGGCGGTTTACGGGCGGTGAGGGCGCGCCGTCCTGACGACGGCACCGCCGGCTTGCGCGCAACGGTCGGGGAGGGGCGAAGATATACGATCGTGTTCTTCATGACGTCTTTTGGTATGAAGAGGCGGGCAGCCTGAACCGGGCTGCCCGCCGGCCATATCCGTGTCGGCCCATATCCGTACCGGCTTAGGCCCTGGCAGAGAGACCGCGAAGATGTCCGACCGCGCAATCGTTTCCGACGTCGAGGATGCCACCGCCATGGATCGCGAGATCTGGGTGAAGCCGGTGGCGCGGACGCAAAATCTGACGGCTGCGGAAATTGGTGGCGGGACCACTCTCGACGGCTCTTCCTCGGTTTCGTGACGGTGCGCCGGGACGGCGAAGAGCCCGGCCCGGCTTCTTCTCAATCTGGCGAAGAAAATTCGGCAGGTCATCGATCAACGGGCGAGAGATATCTGTTCTTTGTGGATGCCCTGAGGGCCAGGAAAACCCGGACGGGAATACGTCAAAGGATCCTCTGATTTCTGCTGGATGTGATGATCGTCCTGTTCTATGAAAAAAGACCTGTCGGCCATTGATGAGCTGAACCATGGGCCGGGCAGCTCGACATCCACAGGATTGAGGAGATGCAGCATGCAGGAAACCAGGAACGCCGAAGAGCCGGCGCGCTCCGATGACCGTCTGACCTGGGTTGCCCCGGTCGCGTCCACGGCGATGCTGAAAACTGCCGAAGCGGGTGCGAGTATCTCCGGAGATGCGTCCAGCGTGTCCTGACACCGCGGGAACACCACGGTCATGACCGATCGCAACGACGCGACCGTGCAGTTCATGCGCGCCAGTTTCGACGGCTTCGCGGCCGGTCGGCGCACCTATCATGTGTCCTGGCTGGGCCATGACGCGATCAAATACCCCACCGACCTGATGATGTATCAGGAGCTGATCTGTCGCCGCCGGCCGGCGCTGATCGTGGAGACCGGCAGCTTCAAGGGCGGCAGCGGGCTGTTCCTGGCCTCGATCTGCGATCTGATCGGGGCGGGCGAGGTGATCAGCATCGATCTGCACAATGACGACCGGCGGGCGGATCTGCCGGTTCATCCGCGCCTCACCTTTCTGTCGGGCAGTTCCACCGCGCCCGAAATGGTCCGGGCGGTTTACGACCGTGCCGCCGCCCTCGGCCCCGATGCCGAGGTGATGGTGATCCTGGACAGCGACCACCGGCTGCTGCATGTGCTGGCGGAGCTGGAAGCCTATGCCGGGCTGGTCCGGCCAGGCGGCTATCTGATCGTCGAGGACGGCCATGTCAACGGCCGGCCCAACTGGCCCGATTACGGGCCGGGGCCGAGCGAGGCGATCGCCTTCTTCCTGCCCCGGCATCCGGAATTCGAGGTCGACCCGGCCTGCGAGCGCTTCATGATGACGCTCAACCCCGGCGGTTATCTCCGCCGCCGCGACGATCCGGCCTGATGAGCCCGACCCGGCTGTATCTGGATCTGCTGAAGCAGGTGCTGCTCAACCAGACGGGGCTTGAGGCGGAGCTGCGCCTTGCCCATGTCGCGGCCTGCCATGCGGCCGGGACCGACCCCGACCCCCGCCATCTGCGCGACATCCGCTTCACCGAGGCAGAGGCCTTCGCGGCGGCGGCCGCGCGGCGGGATGACGGGCGCTGGACGGCGGCCGATCGCCCGGGCCTGGGGCTTGCCTATACCATGACCGGCCGCCAGCGGCTGGATCATCTGGAAACCTGCCTGGATGACATCCGCACCGGGGGCGTGCCGGGGGATCTGATCGAAACCGGGATCTGGCGGGGCGGGTGCGGCATCTTCATGCGCGGCTATCTGGCGGTGCATGCCATGGCCGACCGCCGGGTCTGGCTGGCCGACAGCTTTGCCGGCGTGCCGGCGCCGTCGCATGCCATCGATGCCGGCGACACCCTGTTCCGGCAGGACGATCTGCTCGCGATCTCGCGGCCGCTGGTCGAAGACGCCTTCCGCCGCTTCGATCTGCTCGACGATCGGGTCCGCTTCGTCGAGGGGCTGTTCGAAGAGACGCTGCCCGGGCTGGAGACGGGGCCGCTCGCCCTGCTGCGCCTGGATGGCGATCTCTTCACCTCCACCCGCGCCGCCCTGGAGGCGCTCTATGACCGCGTGGTGCCGGGCGGCTGGATCATCATCGACGATTACGGCGCCGTGCAGGGCTGCCGGATCGCCACCGACATGTTCCGGCATGTCCGCGACATCACCACCCCGCTCGACCGGGTCGACTGGACCTGCGTCGCCTGGCGCAAGAGCTGAACGGAACCATCATGACCCAGCCCGGCCCCACCTCGTCGGTTCTCTCGCCCGAAACCCTGGTCCGCATCCGCCCCGGCATTCTGACTGCCGAGATGGATGGCGAGACGGTTCTGCTCGATGCCGAGAGCGGCGCCTATTCGGCACTCGGCAGCACCGGCAGCCGGATTGCGGCGATGATCGCCGAGCCGGTCTCGCTGGGGGATCTCTGCCGCCGGCTGACCGCGATCTATGCCGTCGACCCCGAAACCTGCCTGGCCGACGTCACCCCCTTCCTTGAAGGGCTGATCGGCGACGGGCTGGTCGACATCGCCGGCTGAGCCGGCCCGGAATGGCCTGGTTCCATACCGCCGCCGGGCTGGTGATCGCATCCGACCGCCCCTTGCCGGCGGCGGCCGCGCCCGCAGCTGTCACCGCCGACCTCGCCACCGCCGACCTCGTCATCGCCGATGCGGCCGATCCGCCCGGGATCGGGCGCGGCGGAGATGCATCCGGGCCGAACTGGTGCATCCGCCGCTGGAGCGGGGAAGGCGGGCTCTGGATGATCCACGAGCCCGACGGCCGGGCGGTGTGGATGACGCGTCCGGACCGGCTGAACGTCTATGCGCCCGACCCGGTGTTGCGGGATCTGGCCTGGACGACCGCCGCCGGTTCGGGCCTTGTCGCGGCCCTGCTGGTCCGCGGCCGGCTGCCGCTGCATGCCGCCGCCGTGGTGGTGGCGGGGCGGGCGATCCTGATCGCCGGCGCCAGCGGCCGCGGGAAATCGACCCTGGCCGCGGCACTGATCGGGGCCGGCGGGCAGGTGATCGCCGATGACATGGTCTCGCCCGTGGTCGCCGACGGGCGGGTGACCGTCACCCCGGTTCTGCCGCGGCTGCGGTTGATGGCGGATGCGGCGCAGGCCCTGGGCTTCACCGGGCCGCCGGCGCCGGATGGCAAGATCCTGGTCGCGCCCGCGGCCGATCCGGCGCCCGATCCGGTGCCGGTCGCCGGGATGCTTCTGCTGGGGCCCCGAACCGACGGCCCGGCCCGGTTGACCCGCCTGGCCGCCCTGGTCGCGCTGCGGGAGATCGGCGCGCAGATCACCGGCGGGCCGCGCACCCTGCCGCTCTACGGCGTGACCGCGCGATTTTCGCAGGCGATGCTCGATCTTGCCCGCCACATGCCGGTGCTGACCCTGTCCCCGCCCGAGGGGCTGGACCGCCTGGCCGACCTCGCCCGTGCCTTGCCGGAGATGATCCAACGGGACGGTGCTGCATCATGACCAGAGCGGCGGCACTGATGGCCGAAGGCCGGCGTCGCGCGCTGTCGGGCGGGCTGGACGAGGGCGTTCATCTGCTGCACCGGGCGCTGGCGATCGATCCCGCACCCGGGATCCGCGAGACGCTGGTCCGGATCCTGCGCTGGTCGCGCCGCTTCGACGAGGCCGATGCGGTGCTGGCGGCGGGGCTTGCCGACCGGCCGGATCATCCGGGCCTCCGGGCGCTGGCGGGGGAGAGCGCCCTGCGCCGGCGCCGCCCGACCGAGGCCGCGGCCCATATGGCGGCGGCCTCGGCGATGACGGCGGATCTGTGCCGCATCGCCGGCAGCGCCCGGCTGCTGCTGACCGATCTGGCCGGTGCGGTGGCTGCCTGGGACCAGGGGCGGCGGCTCGATCCGGCCGACTGGCGGCTGGCGGGCAATATCCTCTATGCCGCCAATTGCGATCCGGCCATGACCACTGCCGGGCTGCGCCGGCGTCAGGATGCGGTCTTCGCCGGCATGTCCTGGCCGCGCCGGCCGGCGCCGCGGCCGCGGGCCGCCGATGGCCGGCTGCATATCGGCTATGTCGGCGGCTGTTTCGCCAATCATGCCGCAGCGCGCGTGGTGCTGCCGATGATCATGGGCCATGACCGCAGCCGTTTCCGGATCACCTGCTATCCCACCCTGCCGGCCCCGGTCGATCCGCAGCTGCTGCGGCTGCGCCTTGCGGTCGACGGCTGGTGCGGGCTGGCGGGGCTGGACGATGCCGCGGCGGCCGACCGCATCCGCGCCGACGGCATCGACATTCTGGTCGATCTGGACGGCCATGTCGGCGGCAACCGGATCGGGATCTTCGCCCGCCGCCCGGCCGCGCTGCAGATCCAGGCCTGGGGCTATCTGCCGGGCACCGGCCTGCCGGTGATGGACGGGCTGGTGACCGACCCGGTTCTGCTGCCGCCGGCCGAGCGTGTGGATCTGCCCGCTGCGCTCCGGGCGCTGGACGTGCCCTGTCCGACGCTCGGCACGCCGCTTGCCGCCCCGCCCGACGGGGATCCGCGGACCGGCACCGATGCCGTCCTGCGTCTGGGCTGCCCCGCGCGGCTGGAAAAGCTGTCCGACAGCCTGCTCGATGCCTTCGCCGCCATCCTGACGGCCCGGCCCGCCACCGTGCTGGTGCTGCAGGACGATCTCGTCCTCGACCCGGCGATCGGGGCGCGGCTCGATCGCTGGCAGGAACGCCACCGGCTGGCGCCGGCACGGGTGGAACGGCTGGCGCGCGGCGTGCCGTCCGACTATCTCAGCATGATCCGCAGCCTGGATCTGGCGCTCGACACCTGGCCCTATTCCGGCGGGGTGGT
The DNA here is from genome assembly GCF_039634785.1 of Tistrella mobilis. NCBI lineage: Bacteria > Pseudomonadati > Pseudomonadota > Alphaproteobacteria > Geminicoccales > Geminicoccaceae > Tistrella > Tistrella mobilis. The sequence goes on from NZ_JBBIAB010000002.1 coordinate 431,825, forward strand.
GACGCTGGATCTGCTGTCCCAGGGCGTGCCGGTGGTCACCATGGGCGGTGACCAGGCCTGTTCGCGCACCACGGCCTCGATCCTGGGCTGCCTGGGCCCCGAGGGTTTGGTTGCAGAAGGCCGCGCGGCCTGGGTCGGGCGGGTGCTGGCCCTGATCGACGATGCGGAGGCCCGCCGCGCGCTCAGGGCCGGGCTTCGCGCGACCCATGCCCCCCGGCTGGCGGCGGCGATCCCCGCCACCATCCGTGCCTTCGAGGCGCAGCTCTTCAGCCTGGCCGGCGGCTGAGCGGCGGCGCGGCCTGGCCCATCCGGCGGCGATGGGCATGAGCCAGGGCCTCGGCACTGCCGAAGCCGACCAGACGGGCGGCCTCTTTGACCGTGTGCCCGGCATCCAGATGGCGGCGGGCCTCGGCCAGGCGCCAGGCCGTCAGCCAGGCGGCGGGGCTGGTGCCGAGGGCGGTGCGGAAGGCGGACATGAAGGCGCTGCGCGACATGCCGGCGATGTCTGCCATGTCTTCCACTCGCCAGGGCCGCTCCGGTGCCTCGTGCAGGGCGGCCAGCGTGCGGTGCAGCCGGGGGTGGGACAGGCCGGCAAGCAGGCCGGGGCCGTCGGCGCCGTCGGCGACGGCGCTGCGCAGCAGGCGGATGACCGCGGCCTCGACCAGCCGTTCGATCATGCCCGCGGCCCCGCAATGGGGATCCTGCCATTCGGCGACCAGCGCCCCCAGGATCGCCCCCAGCCGCGGATCATGGCCGGCCGGCAGCAGGATCGTCCGGTCCAGCGCCGCCAGCAGCGGATTGCCGGCGCCGCCGAAGGCGATCGCGGCCAGCAGCAGTGGGGGGCGGTCGGCGAGGGCGGGGCGGACATCCACCGCATCGAACAGCGCCACCGGGGCCGCGGCATCGCCCGCCAGCGCGAATTGTACCGGGGGCCCGTCCAGCCCGGCCGCCCCGCGCAGCGCCGTGACCCGCAGCGGAAAGCGGCGCAGAAAGGCCGACAGCCGGTCGATGCGCAGGGCGCCCGGGGCTGTGCTGTCGTCAGGACTTTGGATCAGATCTTCAGGACCATCCATGTCCTGAATTCTGGAAGGATGATTTCATATCGTCAAGACGTCCTGTCCATCCAAGGAGGTTGCCCCATGCCGCTTACCCCCCGCGCGCCGGTGCCGGCGCTGGCCGTCGACACGCTCGCCCATGGCCGTTTCGACATCGCCGCCGCCCGACCGGAGCGCATGACCCTGATCGCCTTCTATCGCGGCCTGCACTGCCCGATCTGCATCACCCAGCTGAAAGAGCTGGAGCGGCTGGTGCCCGACTTCGCCGCCCGCGGGGTGGAGCTGATCGCAATCTCGTCCGATGATGCCGATCGCGCCCGGCAGATGGCCGAACGCGCCGGCGTCTCGGCCCTGCGTCTGGGCTATGGGCTGGATCTCGCCACCGCCCGGGCCTGGGGGCTCTATATCTCCGCCGGCCGCGGCACCACCTCGATCGGCATCGAGGAACCGGCGCTGTTCTCGGAACCCGGTCTGTTCCTGGTCCGCGCCGACGGCACGCTCTATTACATGGCGATCCAGACCATGCCCTTCGCCCGGCCACCGGCGAAAGAGCTGCTGGCGGCGCTCGATTTCGTGATCAAGGCCGATTATCCGGCCCGGGGCGAATACCAGGGCGCGCTCTGAACGGAAGCGATCTGAACGGAAGCGGCCCGGCCCCTGAATAGGGCGCCGGGCCGTGTCATGGATGCGACGCTGCCGTCAGGCGCCGGCTTCCGCCTTGGCCTTTTCCTGGTTGCGCAGGATGAAGCGCTGCAGCTTGCCGCTCGGCGTCTTGGGCAGTTCGTCGACGAATTCGATCTCGCGCGGATAGGCGTGGGCCGACAGCCGGGCGCGGACATGGCGGCGCAATTCCTCCGCCAGTTCGGGCGTCGGCTCGTAAGCCGGCTTCAGCACCACGAAGGCCTTCACGATCTCGGTGCGCTCGGGGTCGGGCTTGCCGACCACGGCGGTCTCCACCACCGCCTTGTGCTCGATCAGCGCGCTTTCCACATCGAAGGGCCCGATGCGATAGCCCGACGAGGTGATGACGTCGTCCGACCGGCCGACGAACGAGATGCTGCCGTCCTCGTTCAGCTCCACCGTGTCGCCCGACAGGTAATAGCGGCCGCGCAGCGACTTCGTGGGCATGTTCCAATAGCCCTGGAACCAGAATTGCGGCGAGTTTTCGCGGTCGACCGCCAGGATGCCGGGCTGGCCCACGGGCAGTTCTTCCAGCGTGTCTTCATCCACCACCACGATGCGGTGGCCGGGCACGGCGAAGCCCGCGGCGCCGGCCTGGACCGGGTGGTCCAGATCATGATGGTTGCACAGCACCATGCCGAGTTCGGTCTGGCCGTAATGATCGTGGATCACCGTGCCCAGATGTTCGGCGAACCAGCGGATCACCTCGGGGTTCAGCGGCTCGCCGGCGCTGGAAACCGCGCGCAGCCGGCCCTTCACGCCGTCCGCCAGTTCGGGGCCGGCGGCCAGAAGCAGGCGATAGGCGGTGGGGGCACCCGCCAGATTGGTCACGCCCAGCTTCGCGATCAGCCCATAGGTGCTCTCGGCCGTGAACGGCCCGTCATAGAAGGTGGTGGCGACGCCCATCGCCAGCGGCCCGGTGACTGCGTAATACAGGCCATAGGCCCAGCCCGGATCGGCGATGTTCCAGAACACGTCGTCGGCGCGCAGCCCCACCGCCAGCTGCATATAGCCCTTGAAGGCGGCGATTGCGCGCAGCGGCACCATCACCGGCTTGGCCGGGCCGGTGGTGCCCGAGGTGAACATGATCAGGAACGGATCTTCGCCCTGGCGCATGACCGGCGCGAAATCCGGGCTCTGCGCAGCCAGCTCGGCGTCGAAATCCAGATCGCCGGCACCGGCGCCGCCGCGGATGACCGCGATGGTCGCGGGCACGCTCAGCTCGTTCAGCTTGTCGCGGTTCTGCGCGTCGGTGACGATCAGCTTCGTGCCGGCGGTGGCGGTGCGATGCTCGATCGCCTTGGGGCCGAAGGCGGTGAACAGCGGCTGATAGACCGCGCCGGCCCGCCAGGTGCCCAGAATGGTGACCAGCAGTTCCGGCACCCGCGGCAGCAGCCCGCCGACCCGGTCGCCGGGGCCGATGCCGCGCGCCGCCAGCAGGTTGGCGAAGCGGCCGGCGGCCTCTTTCAGCGCCCCGAAGGTCATGGTGCCGCCATGGCCGTCGCGGCTTTCATAGCGCAGCGCCACCCGCTCGGGATCGGCGGCGGCATGGGCGTCGCAGCACTCCACGCAGGCATTCATCGCGGCAAGATCGCCGGCCAGCGACTGGCGCAGCATCGCTTCGAAATCAAAGCCTGCGGCCGCATCTGCCCAGGACTGGGTCATCGGTTGTGTCTCCCCCGGTTCACGAGTGACGGTCCGCCGCTTGTTCCGCAGCGTGACGTTCCGGGCGAAGGTATGCACCGGGCCCCTTGTCGGCAATGGCCGTTCGGGTCACGCCATGCGATATGTTGCGTCATATGGACCCGAGATGAGGGAGGGTTGCGCTTCGTCGGCCTTTCTGGAATCAGCGGCGGCCGCTATATCCGGCCGGCGGCGTTTTCAACATCTTAGGCATGATGGGGACAGATGTAGATTTGAAGGGAGAGGGATCGATTTCGAAAACGCTCACCGCGATCTGCTCATTTCCATGCACATGTGCAATGAGCTGTTCATGCTTGCGGAGAGGGATCTGCGCCGTTGAGCCGCCGAACTCGCCTGAGTTAGCGAGCACCACCGGCTGGTACATGTGGAAGTGCAGTGCCGCCACCATGTTATCGAAAGTCTTCACATCCTGATTCAAGGCGGCGACCAGGAACATGTCGGATGTATTACGTAGGTCAGCGGCGAGGTCTAGATCGGTGGCATCATAGCAAATAGCCGCTGCGATACGGGTCGGAGAGTCGGTGCCGACTGGAAATTCAACCAAGTTTATGTATGGGCGGTAGCCAATCACTCCCAATTTTATTTCATCTGGAATTGGATGCTGTTTGCCTTGCAAGACGTACTGGAACGAGCGGCCTGATTTCTGTGATTGGGTGCGAATCAGCCACAAGCCCTGATTCACCACGCCCCCAGCCTTGTTCGAATGAAGAAACGTCAGACCAGTGAAAATCGTGGCGCCGACGGCATCTGAAAGTCGTTTCAGCAGATCGACATCCTTCCAATGAACGGCCAATTCGGGAAACAGAATGATGTCGACCACCGGTGCATCCGCCTCAGCCGATCCGGGCTTTGCCGATGCCCGGGTGTTGATTGTCTGGCGGGCGAGATTGCAGATCTCTGCCAAGTGCCGGCGATGTTCAGCCAGGGCTCTTGACGTCCAGTACGTTGGATTGCTTGTGCTAAACTCGCCTCGGCGTGGACGCATCGGCTGAACGATGGCTACGCGCAATGCCCGGTTCGCCGGCGGCTCATGGTTATTGACCGGTATAATGTATATTGGCGTCTTGCTTCGGTGTCCAAACAGCTTTCGTTGCTCGGCGATACGGCTCTGGATAATCGCGCGGAGTTCGGTGGCGTTGCGCACGTTGCCTGCTGCGGATACAGCGTTGTCCCGATGTTCGATGCCCGGCCATTGCAGGAGTGTCGACAACAGACTGGAGAGCCATGGCGATATCGGTCCCGGCTCGTCAAGTAGCGCGCGCCCCGAGTTTACCAGGCTGAAGCGCCGTTTGAACCCAGTGGTGCGCAAGCCGCTGTATGGGCCGACGTCTTCAGTGACAAGGTAGTGACTGCTCGTGAAGTCAAATTCACCGGTCAACGCTGAACGCAGGATTCGGCCTAATCCGTATAGCCAGGCTTTACGCGGAGCTACCCATTGCGGGCGTGCGTACAGGGGATGTGGCTCATTCTCTGTCTCGATCGATATCACACGCAGGAAATTAGGCTGCGTAGGCAATTGCGATAACTTTGACCAGTCGTTGCAGTGCATGTTGACATGGCCGGAATTTGCTCCATTCGCGAGATGATTCTCTATTTCGGGATAATTCAGCAACGCATCCGCGAGCATGAGCAGTGCATTTTCCTGATTGAACAGATTATTTGTCTCGCTAGTGACGTTTAGGAGCAACCGGGGCCCCTCTAGCCGTGCGGGGCGTTTCCGGGTGCTGCGTGGTCGTTTGCTGGCGTGGATCAACGCTGAGGGAACAAACATGCGCCAGTTTGATGCCCGCTGCCCGTTCAATGCTGCGATCAGCAAGTCCGGGCGGGTCATGGTCAGAATCTGCACGATATACCTGCGGATCGTTGGGTCGGTCGTACTCCGCAGTCCTTGCGACAACCACGTACAGAAGCGTTGCGGGTTCGGCTGCATCGCCTGCATCACGATCGCCAATGGCAGGAAAAACCTCAGCTCCTCATTTTGGACTCGTTTGAACTGCGCGGCACGATGCAGCGCAACGTATCTTTTAAGTTCCTCTGAAATTTCGCTTGGCTCACACATGGACGTGTCACCAATGGATGCCAGATAGAGGTAGGCTTGCTGGCAGAGAAACCACGGAGAATCAGGGCGATCGGATAGAACGCGCCGGGCGATGAGCCGTAGGTTCTCTCGATAGCCGTGAATGTCCACGCCGTCAGGATATTCTTCCGGATCAAGGAAACCGGTCTCCGTCGCCCCCGCACGTAAGAGGTCCGTCAGCACATACTCAGCCACGCACACTTGCTGGCGATCGAAAGTAGTCAAGTTGTCCGGCGCGCTGAACAACTTGACAGAGAGCGCTTCAATGACCGGATCGAGCAGATATGGATGTGGAAACAGGCCCAGCCCACATCGCAGCAGCGAGACCAGTGCTGGGTTTTCGGCCCAGCATTTTATGAGTTTGCGCGCTGTCGTCTCGAACTCATGTGATAAGAGCATACCCTGTGTCACCTGCTCCCCGATGACGGCGCCGGAATCCGCCGGGCTGTCCAGTGCCGTCATCGCTAGACGTTCCCGCATCGATTTGACAAGACGGGCTGCGACAAACCGTTTGACAGTATCGTCCCGCACGTCGGTGTTGGGCACAGTAATGATGGCCAGCGATAATCGGGACGGCTGGGGGGGCGGGGTGCTTTCAATCTGCTCGGACATGTGCAATAGCCCGTCAAGGCCACCCGCCACCTGTGCCAGAGACTCCAGATCGAAGGTGCCACTCAGCTCTGAGTTGATCATGTCCATCAGCGCGGAGACATAACGTTGCGCTGATATCGCTTGGTATGGTGTGGCTGTTGATTTTTCGAGCGAAAGTCCGAGGATCTTATTGGCACCAATTTCTTGGCAGTGCTCCTTAAGCTTCGAGCCCACAAATTTATTTACTAATTTTAGTATGTTGTTTTTCATTTCTCCTGTGGGCGCGGTCTTGGCTTCGACAACAAGGCGCATATCATCGACATATCGGCAGTAGTCAAGTAACCTTACACCATCACCAATATCCTCAGCGCCTGAGGCCAATCCCTGCATCTTATGGTCGAATTTAATCAGATAGGCGTTCGCAAAGAATCCAGACGCAACCATTCCTTGGGGTAATCCGAGATTAACTTGGGGTAATCCGAGATTAACATTTTCATTCTCCCCAAATATTGAATGGTATTTTTGGTCTTTTGAACTCCATTTCCACGCAAATATTTTTTTTGCTATTTCCCAAAATTCGGAATCTGATCGTTCAGAATCAGGTAGATTGTAGTATTTTTGATAATCCTCCTGCAGAGCCTTTAACTCTTCGATAAGCGCGGCACAGTCTATATTGTCAAAGAAGGATCTTATGTCGAGGGAGATAATAAATAAATCACACCCGGGTCGGTGCTGGTATGCTAATTCTGCGCAGATCTGACGAGGTCTTGCAAGAAACGCTCGATAATCCGAGAAATATTGGTTGTACGTTTTGCTGTTTCCCCACGGAAACTGAGCGCGAGATTTTTCAGTGCCGGTATCGGTCGTCCACGTGCAGCACAAGCGGTTGCCGTAGCTTACGACTTTCGAATCACCACATGTCGTATCGCCTTGCGCAGATTCGACAGCCTCCGCTAGGCACATCATAACAGCGGTGGCGAAGGTCTGGTCGCGGATGGACATGTGAGCCAAGGGCCGCAGCTTCAGGTTTGGTGATTCATCTGCCGATTCCTCAGAAGATCCGCCTACGCGAGCCGCGTCGCTGGGCGTCCAATCACCGAATTGTGGATCGGCGCCAGTGGTGCCGTTACCGGGAAACCACCATCGTGAGTTCTTGGGTGCGGGCACGAGCCGCAAGTCGTCCGGCGTAAAACCGGGGCGAGAAATTTCTTCTTGCCAATCTTTTAAATGATTCTCTAGGTCAATTGTCGATGCGTCCAATTCTAGAACGTCTGCATACCAATTGTGACGACGCATGTAGGTATGCGTCTTCTTCCAGGCCTGCGCCAGTACAACGAAATCGCACAGCTTTTCGCCCTTCGGCGGGAGGCTGTGGTATTTCTCATCGATAATAGACATGCGAATATTCCCCTGGGTTTAATGCCTGCGCCAGGCCGATAAACTGCCGGCAAGGCGCCTCATGACCGGGCGAGCTTGCAGTTCATATGCCAGAATCAAAACTGAATCACGCACAACGCGAGGGATAAGGCAAGAGTGATCGCATAAGACAGACTGGCGGTGCGTGGTGCGAGACTGGCTGCGATGTCTAAAATCTCTTACCTGTCTCGGCGTACCTCTGACATAGAGAATGCTGGATGGTACAGGCTGTCGGCGGTCATCATAACGAGCGTGGCCTGCCTCGACCGTAAAACGACCGTTCGAATTATGTTGCCGCGGGCGACGTCGCGGGCGAGGATATGCGCCACGACAAGAAACAGACCGGAGGATTGCGCCCGATGTCCGCTTCGCCGAAGCTGCCCGAGTTCCGGACCCTCGATTATGCGGTCGAGGACGGGGTCGCGATCGCGACCTTCAACCGGCCCGAGAAGATGAACACCTTCACCTCGGCCATGATGTACGACCTGCTGCACCTCTTCGACGTCACCGATGCCGATGACGATGTGCGGGCGGTGATCGTCACCGGATCGGGCCGGGCCTTCTGTGCCGGTGCAGATCTGGACAGCGGCGGCGATACCTTCGATTTCGATCGCCATGCCGGGCGCAAGAACCAGATCGCCGGCGTGCATCGCGACGGCGGCGGCCAGGTGACGCTGCGCATCTATGACAGCCTGAAGCCGGTCATCTCGGCGGTCAACGGCGCGGCGGTGGGTGTGGGCGCCACCATGCAGCTGGCGATGGACATCCGGCTGGCATCGACCGCGGCCCGTTTCGGCTTCGTCTTCGCCCGCCGCGGCATCACGCCCGAGGCCTGCTCGTCCTGGTTCCTGCCGCGGCTGGTGGGCATGCAGACCGCGCTGGAATGGGTTTACACCGGCCGGGTCTTCAGCGCCGACGAGGCGCTGAACCGCGGGCTGGTGCGTTCTCTGCACGAACCCGACGATCTGATGCCCGCCGCCCGCGCGCTGGCGCGCGAGATTGCCGACAACACCGCCCCGGTCTCGGTGGCGCTGGCCCGCCAGATGATGTGGCGCCTGCACACCGCCGATCATCCGATGGAGGCGCACCGCGTCGACAGCCGCGCCATCGTTTCGCGTGGCAAGACGGACGACGTGACCGAGGGCGTGACCGCCTTCCTGGAAAAGCGCCCCGCCGCCTTCCCGGCGAAGGTGTCGACCGACATGCCCGATTTCTATCCCTGGTGGCCGGATCCCCGTTTTCGCTGATCCCCGTTTTCGCTGATCCCCGTTTTCGCTGATCCGCGCTTTCGCTGATCCGCTCACCGCCGAACGCCTCACCTCAGACAAGAGCGACTCCCGCCCGATGGCCGATACCGAGATCCTGTTCCGCCCCTTCGACCTGGGGCCCCTGCACCTGCCCAACCGCATCGTCATGGCGCCGATGACCCGGTCCTTCTCGCCGGGCGGCATCGTGAACGACGATGTGGCGGCCTATTACCGCCGCCGCGCCGAGGGCGGGGTGGGGCTGATCATCTCGGAAGGCACCGGCGTCGCCCGGCCGGCCTCGCTCAACGATCCCAACGTGCCGCGTTTCTGGGGCGAGGCGGAGCTGGCCGGCTGGAAGCGGGTGATCGACGAGGTCCATGCCGCGGGCGGGCTGATGGCGCCGCAGCTCTGGCATGTGGGCTCGGCCCGCAACCCGATGACCGACTGGAAGGCGCCCGGGCCGATCGACAGCCCCTCGGGCCTGTCCTCGCCCGGCAAGCGCTTCACCGAGCCGATGACCGAGGCGGCGATCGCCGACACCATCGCGGCCTTCGCCCAGGCTGCCGCCGATGCGCAGCGCCTGGGCTTCGATGCGATCGAGCTGCACGGCGCCCATGGCTATCTGATCGATCAGTTCTTCTGGTCGGGCACCAACGAGCGCAGCGACGGCTGGGGCGGCGAAACGCTGCCGGAACGCAGCCGTTTCGCGGTCGAGATCCTGAAGGCTGTGCGTGCGGCGGTGGGCCCGGACTATCCGGTGATCATCCGCCTGTCGCAGTGGAAGCAGCAGGATTTCACCGCGCGCCTCGCCAATACGCCCGACGAGATGGCCGCCTGGCTGGAGCCGATGGCCGATGCCGGCGCCGACGTTTTCCACTGCTCTCAGCGCCGCTTCTGGGAGCCGGAATTCGAGGGCTCGGAGCTGAACTTCGCCGGCTGGGCGCGCAAGCTGACCGGCAAGCCCACCATCACCGTCGGCTCGGTCGGGCTCTCGGGCGAATTCGTCGCCGCCTTCCGCGGCGAGGGCTCGGAACCGGCCTCCCTCGACGGGCTGATCGAGCGGTTCGAGCGCGACGAGTTCGACCTGGTTGCCGTCGGCCGGGCGCTGCTGAAGGATCCGGACTGGGTCGCCAAGATCCGCGACGGCCGCAGCTCAGAGCTGCAAGCGTTCACGCGTGAAGCCTTGGGCATACTCTATTAATCTCGTCTTGATTGGTTTTTCACGACATTTTCTCGGAAAGGACGCTGGCGGTGGCGGCAAAAAGGGGGTCTTGTGAAAGAGCCCCTTGCGTCCCGTTTGTTACCGGAGGTCGTCCGTGCCCAGGACCACCGTCTTCACCGTCACGTCCTGCATGCTTCTTGCCGCCTGCGGAGGGGGCCGTTCCGAGACGTCCTCTTTCGCCCAGCTGTCCGGGCCCTGGTCGGCACGGTTCTCCTGTGCCGACGGCTCGGCGCTGAAGGTTCGTTACGAACCCGATCATGCCGTCATCCGCACCGGCGATGGCGAAGGGCTGATCCTGCCGGTGGTGGAGCCCGGCCGCTACGAGACCAATCGCAACGCCCTGCTGCTGAGGGGCACGGGGGCGGCCTGGATGGTCGCGGGGCGGGTGACCGACTGCACGGCGGCCTGATCGCGACCTGCCGCCGTGAGCATTTCCGGGCCGCGCTTGCGCTTGTGCCCGGGACGGGATCTGCTGGCCGGAGACCACGAGGGAGGTTTCCGGTCATGTCATCCCCGATCTGGGGCCGCCTGGCCCCGTCCGTTTTTCTGGCCGGCATGATTGCCGGCTGTGCCGCCGAACGCGACCTGCCGCCACCCCCGCCGCCGGCCCCGGATCCGGTGGCGGCGTCACCTTCAGAAGATGTAAACAGCGTCTACACCGCAACCTATGTGTGCGATGATGGCACGCGTCTCGACGTGCGCTTCATCAACGGCCCGACGCTGGAAGACAGCCGCGCGGTCGTGTCCACCGGCGAGGGCGCACCCCTGGTTCTGCCCCAGAAGATCGCCGCCTCGGGCATCTGGTACGCCACCCCGCGCCATGAACTCCGCGGCAAGGGCCGCGACGCGACCTGGACGGTCGGCCGCCGCGCCGCCGCCCATTGCCAGGCGACGGATTAGTCCGCGATCGCTTCCCGGGGCCCGCGATCCCATTACCACGGCACCGTGTCGCCAAACCGGTCGATGAAGCGCAGCCCGGGCCTGCCCTGCTGCGCGATCAACGTGTCGACCAGGGTCGGAATGGTCTCCTCCATGCTGAACGGTGCGCCGGGCCCACCCAGCCCGGTGCGGATCCAGCCCGGCGCCATCAGCACCAGCGCGCGCGGATCGCCGGCCTGACGGGCGGCATAGCTGCGCATGAGCTGATTGAGCGCCGCCTTGCTGGCGCGATAGACCTCGAAGCCGCCCCTGGTGTTGTTGGCGATGCTGCCCTGGCCCGACGACATGACACCGATCAGGCCATCGGCCTTGACCAGGTCCTGAAGCCCTTCGACCGTGCGCATCACGCCCAGGGCATTGGTCAGCATCACCTGCATGAAGTCTTCGGGTGCAACCCGGGCGGCCGGCGTGGCAGCGTCCCGATTGGCGGTTCCGGCATTGACGAACAGGATGTCCAAAGCGCCTGACGGCAGCCGCTCGCGCAGCGCCCCGATCTGTGCGGGGTCGGTGATGTCGAGTGGCGCGATGGTGATCTGATCGGGCCAGGCATCGGCCAATGCGTGCAGGTCCGTCCGGCCGCCGTCGCGGACGGTGCCGATGACATGCCATCCCTTCCCGACGAAGGCGGCGGCCATGGCCTGACCAAGACCGCGGGAGGCGCCGGCGATCAGGATCGTCTTCGGCTTTTCCGTGGGCAGGTTGCTCATCTGCGGCTCCTTTCATCCGTGCCGTCCGATTATGCCGACGGTCATGACATGCACCACGCGCATCAGATACAAACGTTCATTGCACCAGACGCCTTGCGTCCTGCCGCGCCGGGGATGAGCCTGCCATGACCGCGATCGATCTGAACCTGCTGACCGCTCTCGACGTTCTGCTGGCGGAGCGGAGCGTGACCCGGGCTGCCGGGCGCCTTGGTCTCAGCCCCTCGGCCATGAGCCGCACATTGGCGAGGCTGCGGGCGGCGACCGGCGACCCGCTGCTGGTGCAGGCCGGGCGCGTCCTGGTGCCGACCCCCCATGCCGAGCACCTTGCCGGACGCCTTCCTGTCCTTGTCCGCGAGGCGCGTGCCGTGCTGACGCCGGCGGCGGGGGATCCGGATCCGGCGTCACTGGCGCGAACCTTCACGATCCGCGCCAATGAAGGCTTTGTGTCGCTCTTCGCCGCCGGGATCGTCGCTGCGATCACGCAGGAAGCGCCACTGGTCCGGCTCCGTTTCGCACCGAAGGCCGACAAGGATGCGCGCCCGCTGCGCGAGGGGTTGATCGACATCGAGGTCGGAACGACCGGCGCCTCGGCGCCCGAGATGCGCAGCCAGATGATCTTTCGCGATCGCTTCATCGCTGCGGCCCGCCACGGCCACCCCGTGTTCGACGAGGTGATGACGCCCCAGCGCTATGCCGCCTGTGGCCATGTCGTCGCGTCGCGCAGGGGGGCCATGACCGGCCCGGTGGACGAGGCACTTCGCGCGATCGGCCTGGAACGCCGGATCGTTGCGGTGGTGCCGGGTTTCCTGGATGCGCTGACGGTTGCCCGCCGGTCCGACCTGGTCGCTCTGGTACCGCGATCCTGCCTCTTGCACGGCCAGGTGGCGCATGGGCAGGGGGCGGCGCAGGGCCTGCAGGGGTTCGACCTGCCCGTCACCACACCCGACCTGGCGATCAGCCTGATGTGGCATCCCCGTCTCGACGCAGACCCGGCACACCGGTGGTTCCGGCAGGCATTGATGGCGGTGTGTCGGAAGATGATCTGACGCTGACCGCCACCCCTCCCGGCTTGCAGATCATCGTCGGCACCGGCAGAGTGACCGGCGGGGATGGAGACGGGCATTGGGCCGGGACAATAAGGGACAGTGGAATGATCAGTGGTGCAGACATCGCCGCCGGCAGGGCGGGTGGGCTCAGGATCGGGCCGGAGGTGGTTGTGGATCCGGCGGCCCGGATCGATCGCTCGGCGGCGATTTTCGGCAAGGTGACGCTGAAGGCCGGCGTGTCGGTCTGGATGAACGTGGTCTTCCGGGCCGAGATGTTCGAGGTGGTGATCGGCGAGAACACCAATATTCAGGACTTCGTGATGGTCCATGTCGGCAACAAGGCCGGCACCTATGTCGGCCGCAACTGTTCCATCACCCATCATGTCACCATCCATGGCTGCAGGATCGGCGACAACGTGCTGGTCGGCATCGGGGCCACCATCATGGATGACTGCGTCATCGGCGAGAATTCGATCATCGCGCCGCAAAGCTGCCTGAAGGAAGGCACGGTGATCCCGCCCAATTCGATCGTGGTCGGCACGCCGGGCAAGGTGGTGCGGACCCGCGACAATGCTGCCGCCAACCGGCTGAACGCCTTCCTCTACCGCCGCAATGCTGAAGCCTATGCGGAAGGCGATGACCGTTTGTGGTCGCGCGACAGCTTCCATGCCGAGATGGAGGCCGAGATCGCCCGCATCGCCCGCGAGGCCGACTGACCGGAGACGCCGCGCCCGATCAGAGATCCGAGACCTTGGGCCGCCGCGCCGCCGGGGCCGGCGGATCGGCCAGCAGGCGGGCGCCGCGGCCGCGGGCGGCGGCGCTTTCGTCGTAATAGCGGGCGGCGACCGCGATCGACCGGTGCAGCGACTGGGCCATGGCCTGCTGGATCGGCACGTCGCGGTTGGCCGCCTCGGTCATGAAGCCGGATCTCAGGCCATGGGCGCTGATCTGGCGCGGGTCCAGCCCGGCCTGTGCCGCGCGGGTCTTCACGATCCGCGCCACGGCCTGGCCGCTCAACCCATCCAGGCCGCGCCGGCCGAAGCCGCGGCCGTCGGGGGTGATGCGCGGGTTGCCGTGGCGGTCGATCGGCACGAAAACCGCGCCTGCGCGGATGCCCGAGGCCTGGAGCCAGGCATCCAGCAGCTCCACCGGCCGGCCGATCAGCCAGACCCGGGCCCCGTCGACCGCGCGGGTGGTTTTGGTGCGGGGCAGGGCGATGGTCATCGCCGGCAGCCAGCCTGCGGCCGTGCCCTCGGGCGTCAGCGCGCCGTCCGGGGCGATTTCGGCCGGCTGCGGCCGTTCCCGGCGCAGATGTTCCATCCGGATCATGCCGGCCTCGCTGCGCCGCCGCCCGCCCGAGGCCCACATCACCGCCAGCAGGGCGGCATCGCGCGCCGCGCGCAGCGGCTCGCGGTCGATATCGATCTCGCAGGCCTGAAGCAGGGCTTCCAGCGTGTCGGCCAGAACCGGCGCCTGAGCCTTGCGGCCGGGCATGTAGGTGGAGGCGCGCATCAGCTTGCGCCGCACCTCGCGCACGCCGGGGTCTTCGGTGGGCGGCTTCAGCCCGCGCATGCGGTGCAGCGAGGCCCAGCTGGCCAGACGGCGGGCGACGGTGGCCGGGGCAGCCGGCCCCGCCTCGCGCTTCAGCCCGGCGGCCAGCAGCTTCTCTTCCACCGCCCGCGGCATGCCATGGTCCGGATTGCGGGCGCGTTCTTCCGCATCGTAGAGGTGATGGACCATGAAGCGGACCACCGCCGAAGGGGGGGCCGGCCAGGGCAGATGCTGGCCGCCATTGGCCGCCGCCCACCAGCCGGCCAGATAGCGGGCATCCTTGATCAGCGCCAGACGGCTGTTGGCGGCGATGCCCGCGCCCAGCAGCACATGCAGGGTCTCGCGCTCGGCCTCGTCCAGATCGCCCAGCCCGCCGGTTTCCACCGCCCCCGGCAGCCCGGCCTCGACATGGTCCTGGGTTGCAACCAGCCGGGCGGCCGGCCGGATCGGCTCGTCGGTCAGCACGACCTTGCGGCGGCCGCGCCGTGGTGCGGCGCCATTGCCCGCACCACCCCTGGCCCCACCGGTCCCACTGCGCCCGGACCCTGCCGCCATGCCGTATGCCTCCATCTTCCGCCATCCGCACCGCTGCGGATCCGTTCCGGCTTCAGGCTAGGCGTTCCGCGGCGTCCGGTCAAATTGCGGGGGGAGATCGGGATGGAGGCGGTATGCATGGAGTGTCACGAATTGCAGGGCTTCGCGAAAATTGCGATGGGGCATTGTAAAGATCATGTTAGTTTCCAGTCATAGATCGGAACAGAACGGATCGGCGCACCCCCCGTGTCCAGATGGTCCCCCAGCCTCGTTATCCTCTGCGCCTTCTTCGTCGGGCTGGTCCTGGCCGGGGCGGCGACCTTCCTTGCCGTCGATCAGCCCTGGACGGGGCTGCGGCTGGTGGATGACGGCGACGCCGCCCCGGCGCGAGAGCCGGGCGTGCGCATTGCCGCCGTCGCCCGCAACGGCCCCGCCGCGGCGGCGGGGGTGGCCCAGGGCATGCGCCTGGTCGCGATCGAGGCCGGCGGCCGACGCGAGGAGGTTCTGCCCGGCGATCTGATCGAGGAAAGCGACATGCTGCCGGGCTTCCCGGCGATCATCGCCTTCCAGGACCGCCAGACCCGGCTGGCCGCCATTCTGGCTGCCGACTGGGTGGAGCTGCATCTGGTCGACCCCGAGGGAGAACCGATCCGGCTGTGGATCGCACCCGCCGACAGCCGGCCGATCCTGGATCTGCCGCTGCTGTTCTGGGTGCAGATCATGACCGGCGTGGGTGCCATGCTGATCGGCGGCTGGGTTCTGGGGCTGCGCCGCGACGGCTCGGGCCCGCTGATGTTTTTCCTCAGCGCGCCGACGCTGGCGGTCTCGGCCTTCTCGTCGGCGGTCTACGGCACCCGGGAACTCGCCATCGACGGCACGCTGTTCCGGGTGCTGTCAGCCATCAACCATCTGGGCGCGGTGGGTTTTGGTGCGGCGATGATCTCGCTGTTTCTGGTTTATCCCAAGCGTCTGGTCACCGATCGGGTGCCGGTTGCGGTCGGCCTTGCCGTCACGGTGCTCTGGGTGCTCGATACCCTGCGGCTGACGCCCGGCCCCGGCTATGGCGGCTATTACGCCACGCTGATCGAAATGATCCTGATCGTCACCCTGATCGGGGTGCAGTGGCGGAAGAACCGCCACGATCCCACCGCGCGGGCGGCGCTGCGCTGGCTGGGCCTGTCGATCGTGCTGGGGGCCGGCGCCTTCACCATGGCGATGATGGTGCCGCTGACGCTGGGCACCGAACCGCTGCTTTCTCAGGGCATGGCCTTCGGCTTCTTCCTGCTGATCTATATCGGCCTCGCTTTGGGCGTGCGCCGCTATCGGCTGTTCGAGCTGGACGAATGGGCCTTCAAGGTCATGTTCTACACCCTTGGCGCCATGCTGCTGCTGGCCATGGACGGGGTGTTGATCTGGCTGATCGGGCTGGACCAGGCGCCGTCGCTGGGGCTGTCGCTGATCGTGGTCGGTTTCGGCTATCTGCCGCTGCGCGAGATCCTGTGGCGGCGCATGGTGCTGCGCCGGCCGATCGCCGATCACGAGCTGTTCCGTCAGGTGATCGAGGTCGCCTTCACCGCTCGGCCCGCCGAACGCGCCGAGCGCTGGCGCCAGCTGATCCGCACCGTCTTCGACCCGCTGTCGCTGGAACCGGCCCGGGGCGAGGTGTCGGTGGCCCGGGCCGATGCCGATGGCGTGATGCTGCTGCTGCCGCCCACCGCCGACGCACCGGCGCTGGAGGTGCGCTATCCCTGGCGTGGCCGCGGCCTGTTCGGCCCCGCGCATCTGCAGCTGGCGCGCGAGATGACCCAGTTGATGCGCCATGCCGACGAGGGCCGCGCCGCCTATGAACGCGGCGCCACCGAGGAACGCCGCCGGATCGCCCGCGACCTGCACGACGATGTCGGCGCCCGGCTGCTCACCGGGCTGCACAAGGCCGATCTGGGCGAGACCCGCAGCCTGATCCGCGGGGCGCTGGCCGATATCCGCACCATCGCCGCCGGCCTCGCCCGCGGCTCCATGCCGCTCGGCCGGGTGATCGCGGATCTGCGCCATGAAACCTCGGGCCGGCTGGAGGCGGCGGGCCTGGCGCTGGACTGGCCGCTGGACGACGGCGCCCATGACGAGCTGCCGCTGGATTATGCGGTCTACCGCAACCTGTTCGGGGCATTGCGCGAGATCATCAGCAATGTCATTCGTCATGCAGCGGCCACCACCGTCCGGATCGAGATCCGGGTCGAGGATGGCATGCTGTACCTCTCGGTGGCGGATGACGGGATCGGCCTGGTGGCGGCCGCCGCTGCGGATGCCGACGGTCGCGCAGACGCCGATGGGGAACGGCCCTCCGGCGGCCTCGGCCTCGGCAATCTGGCGCGGCGGGTGGGCGATCTGGGTGGCCGGATCGCCTTCCCCGAACAGCCGAGGGGCACACGGGTGGATCTTGAACTGCCGCTGGAGGGCACACGTCCGGCGACAGCCGGCTGACATCGGCATCCAAGCTTGAGGACACGGAATGAGCGGCAGCAGCACCGAACAGCGTATCGGTCTCGTGATCGAAGACCTGGCCCCCACCCGTGCCTGGCTGGTCGAGATGCTGACCCTGACCTTCCCGGGCATCCGGGTGGTCACGGCCGACAGCCTGGCCTCGGCCCGCACGGCCATGGCCGGGTGTTTCGGCCCGGTGGATACCGCCCGCAGCGTGCCGCATCTGGCCCTGGTCGATCTGGGCCTGCCCGACGGATCGGGGATCGAGCTGATCCGCGAACTGGCCTGCGCCCGGCCCGACGTGATGCCGATCGTCACCACCATCTATGACGATGACGGCCATCTGTTCGACGCCATCACCGCCGGTGCCCAGGGCTATCTGCTGAAGGATCAGGATGCCGGGCTGCTGGCGCAGTATCTGCGCCGGATCGAGCGCGGCGACCCGCCGCTGTCGCCCTCGATCGCCCGGCGGATCCTGGCCCGGCTGCGCAGTCCCGCAGCCCCTGTCCCCGCCGCCCCCGGTGCCACGCTTGCCCCCGCCGATCCCGACGTCACCCTGACGCCCCGGGAAATAGAGGTGCTGTCGCTGCTGGGCCGCGGCCTGCGCAATGCCGAAGTCGCCCGGCTGCTGTCGCTGAGCGAGCACACCATCGCCGGCTATGTGAAGGCGATCTACGCCAAGCTCAGCATCTGCTCGCGGGCGGAAGCGGCGCTGGAGGCGGCGAAGCGGGGGCTGGTCTGACCGCCGCCTCAATGCAGTCGGGCCCTCAACGCAGTCAGCGCCCGGCGCGCATCCGCGCTCGCCGGTAGAGCGGCGCCACGATCAGCGGCGACAGATAGAGCGGCAGCTGTCCCGCCGCCATGATCAGCTCCAGCGGCCGGTCGCCCTGGCCGGAAATCGCCGCCAGCAGCAGGATCATGTTGCGGTTGCCCGAGACCAGCGCCGCCGACAGCCGCGCCTGGACCGGGACCGGCCCAAGGATCGCAAAGCCGAAGATCGCAAAGCCGAAGACCGCGAAGCCCGTGGCCTGCAGCGCCAGGTTCAGCGCCAGCGTCGACAGGATGGCGAGCGTCATGAAGCCGGGGGCCGCGACCAGCGCCGGCCCCACCCCGTGCATCACCGCCAGCCCCACCGCCGCCACCAGCAGGGTGATGGCGGTGTCGATGGCCGGGGCCGCCCGCCGGATGCGTGGCCGGCCGATCAGCGCGGTGACCAGAAAGGCGCCGCCGAAGCTTGCCCCGATCATCACCGCCAGACGCAGCGCCGTCACCGCCGGGTCGATCGCCGCCCCGCCGCCCAGCAGCAGCGCCACCGCCGGCAGGATCACCGGCGCCAGGATATTGGTCGGCAGCCCGACCAGGGTGAGCAGG
Organism: Tistrella mobilis; assembly: GCF_039634785.1. NCBI lineage: Bacteria > Pseudomonadati > Pseudomonadota > Alphaproteobacteria > Geminicoccales > Geminicoccaceae > Tistrella > Tistrella mobilis. Next base: position 450,447 of record NZ_JBBIAB010000002.1, read on the forward strand.
GCGACATCGGTGCCGAGCAGCACGCCATAGGCCGCCGCCGACATCATGCCCGGTGTCGCCGCGATCAGGGTCATGGCGCGCAGGAACACGTCGTCGGCCGGCAGCACCAGCCGGCCCAGGCACCAGACCAGCACCGGGCAGGCGAGCAGGATCCAGAAAATCACCACGATGCCGAGCCCCGGCCGGCGCAGCACGGCGATGAAGGCCGTGGGCTCCACCCGAAGCAGCGCCAGGAACATGGTCAGGCAGGACAGCGGCAGCAGCGCCGGATTGGCCGCGGCCGCCAGATCCGGCAGCAGAATGCCGAGCCCGGCGCCCGCCGCCATCAGCCAGGCGCCATGGCGGCGGATCAGGGCGGTGAGCGCGCCGCGGGCGGAGGGGGGCATGATGCGGCAGCGCCTTCAGGACAGTGATTTCGGCAGCGCCGTCACCACCTCGGGCACCAGCACCATCAGCACCACGAAGGTGACCATGATCAGGCAGAAGGGCAGGGCGGCGCGGGCCAGTTTCAGGATGGGCGTGCCGGTCAGGCCCTGGATGACGAACAGGTTGAAGCCGACCGGCGGGGTGATCTGGGCCATTTCGACGGTCACGATCAGGAAGACGCCGAACCAGATCGGGTCGAAGCCGGCGGCGGTGACCAGCGGCAGGGTGACCGGCAGGGTCATCACGATCGCCGACAGCCCGTCCAGAATGCAGCCCAGCATCAGGTAGAAGACCAGCAGCACCGCGATCAGCATATAGGGGTGCAGGCCCAGCGCCTCGATCTGGCCGGCGATTTCGACCGGCAGGCCCAGCCGCGCCATGGCCTTGGACAGGAACAGTGCGCCCGAGATGATCAGCCCGATCATCGAACAGGTGCGGACCGTGCCGAGCAGGGCATCGAACAGCTTGCGCCAGGTGAGCGTGCGCTGGCCCAGCGCCACCAGCAGGGCGCCCAGCACGCCCATCGCCGCCGCCTCGGTGACGCTGGCGAAGCCCAGATACATCGAGCCGATGACGAACAGGATCAGGAACAGCACCGGCGCCAGCGACAGCAGGGCGGCGAATTTCTGCCCCCAGCCGAGCCGCGGCTCGCTTTCCGGCAGCAGCGAGGGGTCGATCGTGGTCCGCAAACCCAGATAGCCCATATAGAGCAGCGCCAGGATCAGCCCCGGCACGATGCCGGCCATGAAGAGTTCCAGGATCGAGACATTGGCGAGCACGCCATAGACGATCATCGGGATCGAGGGCGGGATCAGGAAGCCGAGCGTGCCGGCGCCGGCGAGCGAACCCATGGCGAGGTTGCGGTCATAGCCGCGGGCCAGAAGTTCCTTGAGCGTGATCCGCCCGACGGTGGCGGTGGTGGCGGCGGACGATCCCGACACCGCGGCGAACAGGGTGCAGCCCAGCACATTCACATGCAGCAGCCGGCCGGGCAGGCGCCGCGTCCAGGGGGAAAGCCCCGAGAACAGGTTCTCGGACAGCCGGGTGTGAAACAGCAGCTCGCCCATCAGGATGAACAGCGGCAGGGTCACCAGCTCGGCCGAGGTCGCGGTCGACCAGAGATCGCCGGCCAGGAAGCGGTCGACCCGCATGTTGCGGAAGACCTCCAGGCTGACCAGGCCGATGGAGGTGAGGGTGATGCCCACCCAGACGCCGGCGGAGAGCAGCCCCACCAGCATGCCGAAGACCAGAAGCAGGGGCAGGCTCATTCGATCCCTCCGGCATGTCGGCCGGCATCTTCAACCGGGTCGTTGACCAGCGCACGCAGCACACGGGCGAGGAAGGCGAGGGCGAGCAGCACGAAACCGGCGGCGAGCAGGCCCTGCGGAATGATCAGCGGCGTCGCCAGCGGATAGAAGGACCGCGACCCGATCTCGGCGGTGCGGATCGCCTGCGAGACCATGGCGACGGCGATGAAGCCGGTGACGCCCAGGCCGAAGACGCTGGCCGCCAGGTCCATCAGCCGGCGCAGGGCCGGCGGCAGGGCCTGGGTTACCGCCGCGACCCGGATATGGCCGCCGCTGCGGAGCGTCCAGCCGGTGCCGCAGAACAGCACGAAGGCCAGAAGATAGGTGCTGAACTCGATCGCCCAGGGCTGCGACCAGGCGAAGGCCGAGGTGGTGATCACCTCCACGATCAGCAGCAGGGCGAGCAGGGCGGCAGCCAGGGCTGCCACGACCGCCCCGACGAGGTTCAGGCGGTCGATGAAGCGGGTGAGCAGGCGCAGGGCCGTCATGACGCCCCAATCCAATTTGGGTGGTGACCGTGAAGGGGTGGGGGCGGGAGGTGTGGAGGTCCGTCCGCCGGCGCCCGGCCTGAAGGCCGGGGCCGTCGAGGGGGAGACGGGACCCGGGCGCCGGCGGTCCGGATCAGTGGCCGACGGCCTTGTGATAGGCGTCGAGCAGGGGGGCGGCGGCCGGGTTGGCCTTCACGAACTCGCCTTCCATCGAGGCGGTCGCCTGACGCATGGCGGTCTTCAGCGCATCCGATGCGGGCTCGACCGTCATGCCGTTGGCGCGCAGCTCGTCCATGCGCTTGGCGTGTTCGGCCTTGCTGATCTCCCAGAACTGGGGCTCCAGCTTATGGGCGGTGGCCTCGATCATCTTCTGCTGCTTGGGGTCGAGCCGGTTCCACTCGTCCAGGTTCACCACCATCAGGTTGGACGCCCACATATGGTTGGTGTTGTAGGCGTGCTTCAGGAATTCCCAGTATTTCTGCGCGACCGCGGTGGTGCCCGAGGTCATCACCGCATCCAGCTTGCCCGAGGCGAGCGCCGGCACGATGTCGGGATTGTTCATCTGCAGGGCCACCATGCCCAGCCGCGTGACCATGTCGGCGGTCACCCGGTCATAGGTGCGCATGCGCACGCCCTTCAGGTCGTCCAGCGTCGCGACAGGGGTCTTGGTGAAGAAGTTCTGGCTGGGCCAGGGCACGACATACAGCACCTTCTGGCCGCGCTTCTGCAGCTCCGCTTCCCAGACGGGGCGCACGATCTTCATCAGCGCCGCCAGGTCGTTATAGTCCGAAATCAGGAAGGGGATGCTCTCCACGCCGAGCAACGGGATTTCGCCGACATTCTGGAAGGCGGCGTATTCCGCCATCGGCACCGCGCCGTCTTCCACCGCGCGCAGGGACTCGTTCGCCTTGATGCCCAGCGCGCCGCCGGTGTGGATCGTCATCTCCACCGCGCCGCCGGTGACCGCCTTCACCTCTTCGGCGAATTTCTGCGCATTGGTGGAATGGAACTCGGTCGGGCCCCAGGGCAGCGACACGTCCCACTGGACATCGGCCGCCCGTGACGCCACGGGCTGGAAAAGGGTGAAGGCCGCAGCCGCGGCGATCGCCGCGAAACCGCGGCGCAGCGTCGGATGATGCATGATGGTCGGGCTCCCTGAAGCCTGGGTCTCTGCCGTCCGTGCCCGCTAGGGCCGTCCCCGATAGGGCGCGCCCCGCCGGCCGGACCGCCAGGCCCGGCGCGGCGGCTCCCGACACGCCGTCGCAGGTTGTTATGCCCTTGAGCAAAGCACGGGTGGCCGGCGCTGACAAGAAATATGTACGGACAAATTTTAAAATGTCTGGACAAATATCAGGGCGATCGCGCTAAGCTGCGGCGACCGCAGGCAGGCAATCGGGAGAGGCCGAATGGAGCAGGGGATCTATCTGGAACGGCAGGGGCCGATCGCGCGCATCGTGCTGAACCGGCCGGCGAAACGCAATGCCATGACCGCGGCCATGTGGCGGGCGATCCCGGCGCTTTGTGCCGGGATTGCGGCCGATCCCGAGGCCCTGGTCGTGGTGCTGACCGGTGCCGGCGGCAAGGCGTTCAGCGCCGGTGCCGACATCGCCGAATTCCCCGAGGTCTATGAAACGCCCGAAAGCACCCGCGCCTATAACGAGGCGGTAGAGGCGGCACAGGAGGCGATCGTGGCGCTGGACCGCCCGACCATCGCCGCGATCAGCGGCGCCTGCGTCGGCGGCGGCTGCGGCCTGGCGCTGGCCTCGGATTTCCGCTTCGCCACGGAAGATGCCCGCTTCGCGATCCCGCCGGCGACGCTGGGGCTTGCCTACAGCTTCAACGCCACCCGCCGCCTGGTGGGCAAGGTCGGCCCGTCGCGCGCCAAGGACATGCTGTTCTCGGGCCGCCTGATCGCGGCCGACGAGGCGCTGTGCATCGGCCTCGTTGACCGCGTGGTCCCGGCCGGGGCGCTGGACCAGACGGTCGCCGCCTATGCCGAACGCCTGGCCTCGGTCTCGCAATACACCATCCGCACCATGATGCGCATGGTCGACGCCATCACGCTCGGCGCCGACGCCCCCACCCCCGATCTTGCCGAGGCCTGGGCGGCTTCGTTCACCGGCGCCGATTTCGCCGAAGGCTATCGGGCCTTCATGGAAAAGCGGTCGCCGGTGTTCCGGTGGCGGTGAGGGCGGCTCAGATCGCCGCCCCCTCTTCCTCGGCCTGGCGCATCAGGAATTTCTGGATCTTGCCGGTGACGGTCATCGGCATTTCTTCCACGAAGCGGATGCGGCGCGGGATCTTGAAATGGGCGATGCGGCCTTCGCAGAAGCCCAGCACCGCGGCCTCGGTCAGGCTGTGGCCCTCGGGATTGTCGGCGCGGCGGATCCAGGCGCAGACCTGTTCGCCGTATTTGGCGTCGGCAATGCCGAACACGGCGACGTCCAGAATGCCCGGATGGGTGATCAGGAAGTTTTCGATCTCGACCGGGTAGATGTTCTCGCCGCCGCGCAGGATCATGTCCTTCGACCGGCCGACGATGCGGCAGCGGCCGCGTTCGTCGATCACGCCCAGATCGCCGGTGCGCATCCAGCCGCCCGGGGCGATGGCGTCGCGGGTGCGGGCTTCGTCGTTCCAATAGCCGGCCATCACGCTGTAGCCGCGGGTGTGCAGCTCCCCCACCGTGCCGACCGGCACCACCCGGTCGTCGCCGTCGACGATGCGGACCTCGACGAAGGGATGGATGGTGCCCACCGTCTCGGTGCGGGTTTCAAGATCGGCATCGGCGCGGGTCTGGAAGCTGACCGGGCTGGTTTCGGTCATGCCATAGCAGATGGTGACCTCGCGCATGTTCATCTTCGCGATGACTTCGCGCATGGTCTCGATCGGGCAGGGGGCGCCGGCCATGATGCCGGTGCGCAGCGTCGAGAGATCGAAGCTCTTGAAATCGGGCAGGGCCAGTTCGGTGATGAACATGGTCGGCACGCCGTGCAGGGCGGTGCAGCGCTCGGCCTGCACGGCTTCCAGCGTCGCCCGCGGCTCGAAGGCTTCCGAGGGGAAGACCATGGTCGCGCCATGGGTGATGCAGGCCAGAACCGACAGCACCATGCCGAAGCAGTGATAGAGCGGCACCGGAATGCACAGCCGGTCGGCCTCGGTGAAGCCCATGATCCGGCCGACGAAGAGGCCGTTGTTCAGGATGTTGTTGTGGGTGAGCGTGGCGCCTTTGGGCGATCCGGTGGTGCCGCTGGTGAACTGGATGTTGATCGGGTCATCGGGGCGGAGCGTCGGGATGATCGCGTCCAGCTTCGCCCGCGCCGCCGCATCGGCAAAGCCGGTCAGCGTCTCGAAGCCGATCATCGCGCCCCGGCTCTCGCCCAGCGGGATGACGAATTCCAGATCCGGCAGGCGTGCCGAACGGCCGCCCGCCTCGGCGAATTCGGGCACCACCTCCAGCAGCATGTCGACATAGCGCGAGGTCTTGAAGGTCTCGGCCAGCACCAGCGCCCGGCAGCCCGACAGCTTCAGCGCATGCTCCAGTTCGAAGGTACGGTAGGCGGGGTTGATGTTGACCAGGATCAGTCCGGCGCGTGCGGTTGCGAACTGAATCAGCACCCATTCCACCCGGTTCGGCGACCAGATGCCGATCCGGTCGCCCGGCTCCAGCCCCAGCCCGATCAGCCCGGCGGCGAGGTCGGTGACCCGGCGGTCGAACTCCGCCCAGCTCCAGCGGATATTCTGGTGCACCACCACCAGCGCGTCCCCCTCGGGCCAGGTTTCGGCCGTGCGGGCAAGGGCGGTGCCGATGGTCTCGTAGCGCAGCGGCACATCGCTGGTGCCGCAGACATAGCTCATGGTCAGCTCGGACATGGGAGTATGCCGTCTCAATTTCGGAAAGCGGAATGACGTGATGACAAGGGGCGGCGGGCGGCGCTCAGCTCACCATGCCGAGGGCGATCATGCCGCCCAGAGTTTCGGGCCAGCTGCGCGTGCGGCCGGCCTGCAGCAGCACCCGCGCCCAGGCCACCCAGCCCGACCAGGCGATGCGCTTGTCCCAGGCCGTGCCCCAGGCCGACAGGATGTCGAGCCCGATGCGGGCATGGGTGGCGGCGGTGTCGTAATCGCCCTGGGTCAGCGCGATCTGCGCCAGAACCAGATGCGGTTCTGCGATGTCGGGATTGTGTGCGATGGCGGTTTTCAGCAGGGAAACCGCCGCGACCGGGGTGGAGATCGCATGGGCGCGGGTGACGACCTGCCAGTAGAGCGCGACCGCCGCCATTTCGTCGGCCTGGGTCAGGATGCGGCGGCAGCGGTCGAAGACCGGCGGCACCGGCAGGCCCAGATCGGCCGGCAGGTCGCGCAGCGGCCGGGCCATGCGCGAGGCCAGGCTCCAGGCCTCGTTGCTCGGCATCAGCTGGCCGGGCCAGAGCGAGGCGGCCCAGTTTTCTTTCACCGGCTGACGGGTCTGCCAGGGGAAGCCCTGGAACACGTCGTCCACCCAGCTGTGCCACTGTTCGGTCAGATCGGCGATCGAGACGATCGCGAAGATCGCTGCGTCCTTCTGCGACAGATGCAGCATGCTGCCGTCTGATTTTTCAAGATCGAGCCCCCCGGCCGGGATGGCATCGATCTCGGTCAGCTTCTGCACGAAGCGGGTGCGGGGCATCACGCAGAAGGTGTGGATCAGCCGCTCGGCCTCCTCCCCCACCGCGGCCGCCAGCTCGGCCCGTTTGGCCGAGGCATCGAACAGCTTCAGGGCGACGAACTCATTGGAATAGACGCTGTGGAACAGGCCCAGCACCCGCACATCACGCGGCTGGTCCCAAAGGGCCAGGGTGCGATAGACGTCCAGCAGGTGGTTTTTGAAGGTGCCGGCCTTGTGCCAGGCCTCGCCGGCGCTGCGCGAGAACAGAAGGTCGAGCAGGGCGGGCAGCTCGGCATCCACCTTCTCCCAGTCGTCGGCCAGAAGGGCCGGCAGCAGCGGGTGGAGCCCGGCGCCGGCCGGTTCAGAAGCAGGGGCGGGGGCAGTCTGGGCGGTCATCGGTCATTCCCTCCGGCGCCGCGTGCCGGCTTCAGGCCGCGGTCATATCTGTTCTTCCAGCGGCAGCCCTCATCCCCGGAGGGCCGCCTGCGTCGGGTATGACACACCCGTTGGCGTTTCGCTGCAAGTGATGTTTGAAAATGCAATCAATTCAGCGGCACGCAAGCCGCCGGCTGGTCACCTGCCAGCCGCAACAGCGGCCAGCGGTCGCGCCAGCCCTTGTCCTTCACCCGCTGAAGATGAACCGCATGGCGTGCGGGTGCCATGAAGGCCGGGGTCGGGCGGGCGATGATCGCGAACAGATCCTCCAGCCCATGCGGCGCCGCCACACGCAGCTGCCCATCGGGTGCCAGTTGCACCGCAACGGCGGTCGCCGTCTCGGGCCAATGGCGCATCGCATCCACCGCCGAGGCATAGGGCGGGTCGTCATTGCGCAGATGCATACGCGCCTGATTATCGACCGACCACCGCACATCCGGTCGCATCGCGGATAATTGTGCCTCCAGCGCCTTGTCCTGTTCGCGATGCGGCCGCAGTGCATCGAACCAGATCACATCGATATCGTTGCGGGGCAATTCCGGAGGTCGGCCGTGCAGATGGTCCCACACCAGATCACGCACGAATCCGGCCGCAATCCAGCAATCGGAGAGGCCACATGCGGCAACCTCCCCCAGGATCGACAGATGGGCGGGGGATGCGGTTACAATGGTGATCAGGCGTCGTTCCAGCGTGTCCATGCCGCCCTCCTCTCCATCCATCTCGATTTTTCTTTCTGGATCAATGTGTTGGAGGCCATCGCATGCGCAGCCGCAGGCGGCCGGACCGCCCTGCCCCCGGCAGCGATCATCGCATGATCACCGGCCCTTCGACAGCCTGAAATCCCCTCAATAAAGTCGATAAGATATAGTTATCGAACTTTGAAATAGAAGATGACGTAAGCTGAGCGGCTACAACTGCGGCAGCTGCATCTGCTCACAATCACCAAAGACACAGCCTCGCACCCATTGCCAGCCAGAACAGAAGGTCAGCCCTCCCATCCGCCATCAGCCCGATAGTCGAAGCGCTGCATCATCTCCGCCGACCGGTCCGCCAGCTCCCGCAGCAGCGCCGGATCTGCGTCCTGCCAGCCGATGCCGCTCCGTCCCGCGCGGAAAAAGGCCGGCGAGGTGGCCGGCCGTTCGCGGAAGCCGGCTTCACGTTCCTCGGCCTGCAGGCGGTCGAAGCGGCTGAAATCCACCGCCCGTGCGATCAGTCCGGCATCGTCCGCCAGCCCGGCCACCGCCGCGGCGCGGGTGAAACCGGCGATCGGGTCGGCGCGCAGATCCTCGTATCGCAGGCTGATCACCGGCCAGGGCAGATCATCGGCGGTCCACGACGCCGCATGGCCGGCCCAGCTGCCGACGCGTTCCGCGGTCGCCACATGCATGCGGTCGGCGGCCCGGTCGAGGTGATGGTCTGAATCCAACATGGCGCGGATCGTCCGGTCGATCGTCCAGCCCAGATGCGGCGCATAGGATGCCGCCACATCGAAGGGATGGCGCACCAGGTGGATCACGCCCTGCATGATCTCGGGCGGATACAGCCAGTCGCCCATCTCGGTGCGCCGCGCCGTTTCATGGGTCTTGATGATCAGTGGCGATGTGTCGGGTTGTGTCGCCGCGAAGCCGCGCAGCACGTCCGGCCAGTAGCGATCGATTTCGGCCGCGGTCAGATTCGCCGCATCGATCGGTGCGAAGCCGTCGAAGATCATCCGGCGCAGATTGTAGAAACCGTTATCGATATCGTTGATCGAAATCGGCGCCGTGGCGCGACGGCAGACATGGTCCAGCACCAGCCGGGTCCAGGTATTGCCCGATCGCGGATAGCTTGCGATCACCACCATCTTCGCGGTCATTTCCCGGCCTCCGACATCCAGGCAATCACCCGCTCGCACAGCTGATCAGGCGGCGGTTCCTTTGCCGCCCCCAGGCTCAGCACCCGAAGCCGCGCGACGACCCGCGATATCAGCGCCATATGGGCGGCCTGCCGACCCATCGCCCGCAGCTGGCGCAGCCGGAAAGATTCGGTGGCCAGAATCCGGATCCGGTCGATGGCCATCGCCGCAACCACGTCCTTCTCCTCGCCGCGATTAAGCAGCACCACATGACCGAGTACCACCGGTGCGGGCACCGATTTGGTTCGCCACAACACCCGGCTGTGGCCCGGCCGTGTCCGCGGCAGCTCCGCCGGGTTCAGATCCAGCATCCGGGCCGTATCCGGCCAGAGCGCCAGCACCGGCGTGCCGGGCCAGACCATGGGTCGTCCGTCACCATCCACGGTCAGCCGCACCACCTCGTCGGCCACGAAATGCCAGCCGCGGCGCAACAGATGCCCGGCCATCAGCGACTTGCCGGCCCCCGACAGGCCGGTGATCGCCAGCGCCGGTCCGCCATCGGGCGGAACCAGACAGGCCGCATGCAGCGCCACCTCGCCGCGCTGCTGGATCACCGCGGTCAAGGGGGTTCGGATGGCGAAATAGGCCAGCTCGTCATCGCTCACCCCTGGCGCGCCGGCCATCAGCAGCCGCCGGCCCTCTTCGGCCAGAAACCGGCCGATACCGGGCATGCGGATCAGCAGCCGGTCGGGCATCGCCTCGACGAAGGCGTTCACCGCGGTGGCACCGTCCAGATGTGCCGGCAACTCGTCCACCCGCCGGATGTCGAGATCGGGAATATCGGGGAGGGTGAAGGCTGACATGTCGGACGGGGCGGTCATCATGCTCGCGATCTGCGTGGGTTGGGCGGCGCAACTATACACGAAGACGGGTCGCCCCCACAAAACATGTGCCCAGGCCTCAACCCTCCCACCCGCCATCGGCCCGATAGCCGAAGCACCGCATCATCTCCGCCGACCGGTCCGCCAGCTCCCGCAGCAGCGCCGGATCTGCGTCCGGCCAGCCGATGCCGCTCCGTCCGGCCCGGAAGAACGCCGGTGACCTGCCGGGGCGTTCGCGAAAACCCGCACGCCGTTCCTCTGCCTGCAGGCGGTCGAAGCGGCAGAACCCGACCGCCCGTGCGACCAGCCCGGTATCTTCCGTCAACCCGGCCAGCGCGGCAGCCCGGGTGAAGCCGGCGGTCGCATCCGCGCGCAGATCCTCGTATCGCAGGCTGATCACCGGCCAGGGCAGATCCTCCGCGGTCCACGACGCCGTATGGCCGGCCCAGCTGCCGACGGTTTCAGGCATCGGCAGCTGCAGCCGGTCCATGTCTCCGCCGATGCGGTGTGCCGGGTCCAGCAGCGCGCGAATGGTGTCGTCGATCGTCCAGCCCCGATGATGGGCATAGGATGCCGCCACATCGAAGGGATGCCGCACCAGATGGATGACACCGCGCACGATCTCGGGCGGATAGAGCCAGGCGCCGGCATCCGTGCGCCGGGCCGCCTCATGGGTCTTCAGAACCAGCGGCTCATCCGCCGGCTGTGCCATCGCCAGGCTCCGAAACACCTCGGGCCAGTAGCGGTCGATTTCGGTGACGGTCAGATCCGATGCTTCGACCGGTGCGAACCGGTCGAAAATCATCCGGCGCTGCACATAAAGGCCGGTTTCGATGTCGTTGATCGAGATCGGCGCCCGGGCGCGGCGGATCACATGATCCAGCACCAGCCTCGTCCAGGTGTTGCCGGATTTGGGATAGCTCGCAATCAGCACCAGCGCGGCCGTCACCCCCCGGTCTCCGCAACCCGTTCGGCCAGGCGGTCGCAAAGTTCGTCTGGCGACGGTCTGTGCGCAACGCCCAGGCGCCACACCTGCAACTGTGTTGCAAGCCGTGTCATCATCGCCATATGCGCTGCCTGCCGGCCCATCGCCCGCACCTGCCGGGGGCGGAACACCTCGGCGGCCAGGGTTTCCAGCCGATCGACCCCGCTCAGCCTGTCCGTATCCCCGGCCCGGTACGGATCGAGCAGCACCACATGCCCCAGCGCCACCGGCCCCGACATCGGTATCGCCTGGTGCAACACCCTGCCATGCTGCGGCCGCGCCATGGGCAGCGCCGCGGGCGTGATGCCCAGCATCCGCGCGGCATCCGGCCAGAGTGCCACGACCGGCGTGCCCGGCCAGGCAAGCGGCCGCCCCTCGGCGTCCAGCGTCACCCGCACCACCTCGTCGGCCACGAACCGCCAGCCGCGCCCCAGCAGCATTGCCGCCAGCGTCGACTTGCCGGCGCCCGACACACCGCTGATGGCGACCGCCGCCTGCCCCTCGGGCGGCATCAGACAGGCCGCATGCAGTGGCAACTCCCCCCGCTGATGGATCAACCCGGCAAGCGGGGTGCGGACGGCGAAATAGTCCAGATCCGCGTCGGACACCCCGGCCTCGCCGGCGATCAGAAGCCGCCGCCCCTCCTCGGCCAGAAACCGGCCGATGCCGGGCATGCGGACCAGCAACCGGTCGGGCGTCGCCTCGACGAACCCGTTCACCGGCAGCGCCCCGGCCAGGTGTTCCGGAAGGGCCGCGACGCGGCGGATGTCCACATCCGGAAGCTCCGGGATGGTGATCATCGGCGTCTGATCTCTGCTGGACATGCCGGGTCCTGAGGCTTGATGAGAGGTTTACATCGTCGTTGTATACCTGTAGCCGATCGTTGGTACAGGCAGATCATTCTCCCTATCCTGCACCCTGCCGGGTTTCCAATTAATGAATCGATATCATCCTACTGTGACTTCATACGATATCCAGATCGCGAAATCAGAGATGGAAACACCGGCTAATTTCAGCTTTGACCGGCAGCCACGTGCTGCAATACGTGGATAACATGTGCTATTGAATGAAGACTTGATCCAGTGATCGGAAAATCGACATGAAAAGCTATATCTCCTCCATCTCGCATCACCATTCGGTTGATGGTCGTGGGCATGAAGACAGAGCGCAGCCCAGCTGGTCGCGCCCGGTTCTGCGGCCGCTGTCGATCGCCTCGGACACGTTGGTAGGCAGCTCGACTGTCATCACTGACGGCGTCGGCTGCGCTTCGTGACTGCCGCAGACCCGTGGCGCAGACCCGGCCCTCAGGCGTGATCTGCCCTCAGACGTGATGTGACTGCCCGATCGGCGCTGCCCCCGCCGCCTCGCGGTGCATGATCAGCCGTCGGACCCGTCGGCCTGCCGCCTCCAGCGCCAGAACCGGCAGCAGAAGCGGTAGCACGCGGCCGAAATGGCGATCGATCCAGGCGATCCGGTCATCCGGATACCGGCTGGTCGATCGCCGGGCGGCGTGATTGCGCAAAATGCCGCGCGCCAGCCGGCCGGTCCCGACAGCCGGCTCTGCCGGCGCCCCCGCCTCGGCCAGGCGGGTCATCAGCCGGCCGATATCCGCCGGCACCGGCCCTTTCGGCACCTCGGCATACCACCAGCCCTTGTGATGCACGCCATGGCTGCGGCAGCGCTCCAGATGGTGCGGATCGGTGGTGCGGTTTGTCGCCAGATCGGCATGGGCGAACCGGCGGAATTTTCGGGCCGGACGTGCCGCCGGATCGATATACGAGAAATGCCGGCCGGCGCCCGGAATGACCGGTGCGGCATGCACCCCCCGGCGCAGGGCCTGCATCGATCGCGGCGGCAGGCCGCGGGCCGGATCGCCCAGAATGTCCATCACCCGCACGACCACGCCCGGCGCACAGAACCACATCGGGTCCAGCGCCTCCCAGTGCCCCGGCTTCAGGCGTGGCAGGGCCGTGGCAAAAGGCAGTGCCGGATCGGCGCAGCAGGGCGAACGCGGCCCCAGGCGCAGCGGATGCTCGTAATGGCGGGTCATGCCCAGCCGCATCGGCTGTTCCAGCCCGTCGCGTTTCAGCCGGCGCAGCACCTCCGGGTCGGGGATCTCGTCCACATCCAGGATCAGCACCAGATCGTCGGGGCGGGCGTCTTGCAGCGCGAACACCGCCGCATTGCGCTGGAAGGCCTCGCGATCCCAGCCCGAACTGTCGGCCGGCCCAAGCCGGGGCAGGCTGATATGGCGGATGCGGGCGGCCAGATCCGGCCGCGACGCCCGCGCCTCTGCCCAGGCGAGCGGCTTGGGCGCGCCCTGCATGGTCTGCGCGCCCTCGACCAGAATATGCTGGTCGACCACGCCATCGAGTTCCGCGATGCGATGCGCCAGCATGACGAATTCGCCGTCGAACAGGAAGCAGTCATAGATGCGGCGCATCGAGCCATCCCTCGGAATACCGTAGGGCCCTCGGAACACGGCAGGGCCGGCCCGTCATCCGGGCCGGCCCATTCTTAGCCGATGATCCGGCGGGTGATCAATGCGCCAGCGTCGGTGCCGCCGCCGGTGCGCCTGCATGGCCATGCCGGCGCAGTGCGAAGACGGCAGCCGAGGCGAGCAGGGCCGGCACCACGGCGGCCATCACCACCCATTCGGTGCTCCAGCCCGCGCCGATCAGCAGGCCGCCGGCCACCGGGCCGATGATCGAGCCGATCCGGCCGACCCCCAGCGCCCAGCCGACACCGGTGGAGCGGATCGCGGTCGGGTAGACGCCGGCCGTCAGCGCGTTCATGCCGATCTGCGCGCCGACCACGCCATAGCCCGCCAGGAAGGTGGCCGGCATCAGGATCCAGAGATCCGAGGCACCGAGTGCGACCAGCGCGATGAAGCCGGCCGAGGCGGCATAGGCCGAGCCCAGCACCAGATGCGGGTTCAGCCGGTCGATCATCCGACCGAGGGTGATGGCGCCGACCACGCCGCCGAAATTCAGGATCGCGGTCGACAGAATGGCGATCTGGAGCGGCAGCCCGGCGCCGCGCAGCAGCGAAGGCAGCCAGTTCACCAGGAAATACATCACCAGCAGGTTCATGAAGAAGGCGACCCAGAGCAGCAGGGTCACCCGGGCGCGACCGTCTTCGAACAGCTTGCGGACCGGAAAGCCCTTGGCTTTCGGCTCGTTCAGCACATAGCTCCGGGGGCCGCCGGCCGCGATCGCGGGGTCGAGCCGGCGCATGATCCGGTCGATCTTCTCGGCCGGTGCCCCGCGCGCAACCAGATAGCGCACCGATTCCGGCAGCATCACGATCAGCAGCACTAGTACCACCAGCGGCGCGATGCCGCCCAGGATGAACACCGAATGCCAGCCGAAGGCGGCGATCATCGGCGCCGAGAGCACGCCGCCGATGGTGGAGCCCAGCGGAAAGCCGCAGAACATCACCGTCACCAGCGTGGCGCGCAGCCGCGCCGGGGCATATTCCGAGGTCAGCGCGATGATGTTGGGCATCGCCCCGCCCAGGCCCAGACCGGTCAGGAAGCGATAGAGCAGCAGCTCGTTCATCGTGCCGGCCCAGGCGGTGATCAGCGAAAACACGCCGAAAATCGCCATCGAGACCAGGATCACGCTCTTGCGCCCGAAACGGTCGGCAGCGGGGCTGAGCACGAAGGCACCGACGGTCAGGCCGGCAAGGCCGGCGCCGAAGATCGGCCCGAAACTGGCCATGCTCATCTGCCAGTCTTCGGCGATGACCGGCGCGACATAGGCGATCGCCTGGGTGTCGAAACCGTCGAGTAGTGCGATCAGCGCACAAAGTGCCGTAATTGCGAACTGGAACCTGCCGAACCGGGCGCGTTCGATCGCCGCGGTCACGTCTATGGTCTCTGGCCGGGCCATAACCGCCCTCCTCCCATGTCTACCCATGTCTTTATGAGATTGCCCGGTTCCGCGGCACCCTGGCCGGTGCCGCGCCCGGATCTTCGCCCGTGATGTCAGGCGCTTGCGACCGCCTCGCGGTAGAGGCCGAGCTTTTCCTGCGCGGCCCGGTCGGAATAGCCGAACAGCACCAGCCGGCTGTCGGCCCTGATCGTCACCTCGCGCCAGGACGGCACGACCAGAAGGTCGCGTTCCGCCAGCGTGAAGACCTCGTCGCCGACCCGGGCCTCGCCCCGGCCTTCGACCACCACATAGACCGTGCCGTCGGAAGACCGCCGCGGCCGGGTTTCGAACCCCGCCGGCAGCAGCCGGACATGGGCGGCTATGGTCGGCATCACCGCCCCCCCGGTGGCCGGATTCAGGAATTCGAGCGCATGGCCCAGCACCGGATCGGGTGCCTCGGCCGCCGCCAGATCGGCAAGCGCCGCCGACCAGTCGGCATGGGGGTAGTGGAACAGCGGCTGTGCCGCAGGCCGGCGATCGGCGGTGCTGCCGCGCAGCGGCCGAAGATTGCGGCCATAGCGGCGCGTGCTGTCGCCCGGGGCCACGGTCTCGGGGTGTTCCGCAGCCTCCAGCCGTTCGGCGAAACTGGCGTCGAAATGGCGCACGGTCGGGATGTCGAGCCCGTCGAGCCAGATCATCGGCTGGCCGGAATGATTGCCGTGATCATGCCACTGCCAGTTCGGCGTCAGCACCAGATCGAAGGGCCGCATCACGGCCTTTTCGCCATCGACCGCGGTATAGGCGCCATCGCCTTCCATCACGAAGCGCAGCGCCGACTGGCTGTGGCGATGGCAGGGCGCCACCTCGCCCGGCAGGATCAGCTGCAACCCGGCATAAAGGCTGGGGGTGATGCCGGACGTGCCGGGCAGGCCGGGGTTTTCCAGAATCAGCACCCGGCGTTCGGCCTGTTCGGCGCTGATCAGATCCCCCGCCCGCAAGAGATGATCGCGGGCCGAGGCGTAGTCCCATTTCCAGGCCTGCGCCGGCGACCGCGGCGTGGGCGTCACCAGCGCCGACAGCACTTCCCACAAGGGATACAGGCTCTTGGGCCGCATCTCCTCGTACAGCCGGTCCAGCTGTGCGCGGGCGTCGTTGGGCAGGGGAGCGGTCATCGGATCAGCCCTCGTCGACCATCACATGCAGCACGCCGTCTTCGACGCGCACCGGATAGGTGCGCACCGGCTCGGTACAGGGGGCGCCACATGGCGCGCCCGTGCGCACATCGAACAATCCCTGATGCAGCGGACATTCGATCATGTGGCCGTCCAGATAGCCGTCGGACAGAAAGGCGCGGCCGTGGGTGCAGAGATCGTCGGTGGCAAAGAAATCGCCATCGACCTCGTAAAAGGCGATGCGGCGCCCGGCCGCTTCGGCGCAGGCCACGCCCTCATCGGCAAGACGCGCGGTCTCGATGGTCTTGATCCAGCTCATTCTGGCTCGTCCTTGCTTACGCCGGATAAATCAGGCTGTTCGGGATCATCTCGCTGTCGATCACCACGATCCGCTCGGCGAAGTACAGCCGGCCGTCCTCGTCGACGATCCGGTCGTGGCAGACCGCCGAGAGCACGATTTCCGACTGCCTGTCGATCAGCGTCTGCACGATCAGCAGATTGTGGCGGGTGCGGATGCCCTCGGGCCCGGTGCTGATCCTGAGCGGCCCGGGAAAGCGGCGGTAATAGCGCGGCGCATACATCTGGGTGGTGGTCAACCCCGTCACCCGGTCCTGCAGCATGCCGCGGCTTTCCGCCTGCATGGTCGACAGCGTATAGCCCCGCTCGAAATTCTCCCGCGGGATCACCCGATACAGGCAGTCGGGCAGGAAGAAGCCCGGCCAATCCGACAGCCGCACATCGTCCAGCGTGTCGTAATAGGCGTCGTAGAGGTCGCGGACCCGGCCGCGCAGGGCGGTATCGGTCTCAGCGGTTCCGATCATCGCGGTCACAGCCCCATCACCTCCCGCCAATAGCGATACATCGACCGGATCGCGGTTTCGGTAACCATGTAATCGGTGGGGGCGATCTCGCGGCCGCCCATCATCACCAGCGCCTCTTCCATGTCGGAGGGGGAAAAGCCCTGCTGGCTCATCTCGATGATCTCGCCGTCATCGGCCGAGACGAAGCCGGCCGGGCCGAAGAGATTGGCCTGGCGCGTGCGGCGCAGCTTCATCTCGGGCGTGTCGTCGGCATAGCACCAATGGGTCCAGTGGAAATCGAACCCCGCCGGCCCCTTGGGCACGATCTGGCGCGAGGTCAGCGAATTCACCTGCTGCTGCAGAATGACGCTGGGGAAGACGGTGATCATGCCGACCGTCTCCTCGCCCGGGAATTCCTTCACCACGTCCAGGATGCGCGGATCGGCCAGTTTCAGATCGCCCTGGAAATTGCGCAGATCCGCGGTGACGTCGTTCACCTCCTGCTCGCCCTTGCGGCTGATCAGGATGCCGTGGCGGCCGGTCTCGTCGATATCGACCGCGGATTTCTGGTCGGCGCGGAACAGGCCGAAGGTGACGAAGAACACATGCAGCAGCCCCGCATGATACGGGTCCTTGATGTTCTCCATCATCAGCTTCCAGTTCGCCGGAATGTGCTGGCGGTTATAGCCCAGCACCTCCAGCTTCCGGCCATCATAGACCCGGGTGTAATGGGCCCAGAACTTCTCGCCCAGATACTCCCGGAAGGGCGGGGTGTCGTCGGAAAAGGTCGCCCAGACCACGCCGTTCACCACCTCGACGCGCAGCCGGTTCAGGCCGTGATTGCCGGGGTCGAAATCCCGCGGCATGCCGCCCTGGCGCTTCACGCCGCGGCGGAAGGGCACGCCGATCAGATTGCCCCTCAGGTCATAGGCCCATTGGTGATAGGGGCAGAGCAGATCCTTGGTATGGCCCTGGCGCGCCTGGCAGAACTTTACGCCGCGATGCGCACAACGGTTCTCCACCACGCTGATCTCGTCTTCGGCAGAGCGCACCACGATCACCGGGCGTTCGCCCAGCGTGGTGGTCTTGAAATCGCCGACATCGGGGATCTCGCATTCCAGCGCGCAATAGAGCCAGTGCGGCCCGTACCAGATGCGCTGAAGCTCCCGCTGATAGACGTCCTGATCGGTATAGACCCAGTACGGCACCTTGCCGGCATCGCCGGTGTCCCACACGCGGCCGTTCCGGGCGCAAGCGCTGGTCTCCGCCATTCCCGCCTCCCTTGGGCGGCGCCCCCTCGTCCCGGGTTGCCGCCTGTTGTATTGCATATCGTGTGAAGCTTAGTATGATATGCAACAACGCGACGTCAAGACGGTTCGTCGAAAATGGAATGCCGGCCATGCCGGATCGTCATGAACCGGCACCGTCCTTCAGGGAGTTGAATGGAATGAGCGCAGGCGTGGTCATCATCGGCGCCGGCCAGGCCGGCGGCCGGGCGGCACTGACGCTCAGGGAGAAGGGCTATGCCGGGCCGGTAACGCTGATCGGCGACGAACCGGTCCCGCCTTACGAGCGCCCGCCCCTGTCGAAAGACATGCTGATCGACCCTGAGACCCGCCCCACCTGGCTGGTGCCGGCAGAGGCCTGGGCGGCGCAGGATATCCGGCTGATGACCGGCCGGGCGGCGATTGCGGTCGATCGTGCCGCGCGGCAGGTGCGGCTGGATGACGGCAGCCTGCTCGACTATGACCGGCTGATCTTCGCAACCGGCAGCCGGCCGCGCCGCCTGCCCTTCCGGGTCTCGCGCCTGGCCGATCTGCGCACGCTGGGTGACGTGGAATCGCTCGCGGCCCGCGCCGTCGGCGCCCGATCCGTTCTCGTGATCGGCGGCGGGGTGATCGGGCTGGAGGTTGCGGCCACGCTGGTGCAGAAGGGGCTGGAGGTGACGGTGGTCGAGATCGGCTCGCGCCTGCTCGGCCGCAACTTTCCGGCACCGGTGGCGGCGGCCCTGGCCCGGCGCCATGCGGCCGAAGGCGTCACCCTGCTGACCGGCCGCCGGATCCGGGATCTGGCCGACACGGCCGCGGGCATCCGCGCCGTGCTGTCCGACGGGCAGGTGATCACCGCCGATTTCGCCGTCGCCGGCATCGGCGTCGTCCCCGAAACCGGTCTCGCCCAGGCGGCCGGGCTGGTGGTCGATGACGGCATCGTGGTCGATCACGACATGCGCACGGCCGATCCCGCGGTGTTCGCGATCGGCGATGTGGCGGCACAGCCGGGGCCGGATGGCCGGTCCCTGCGCTGCGAAACCTGGCAGAATGCCAACATCACCGCCGAACGCGCGGTGGCGGCGATCCTGGGCAGCCCCCTGCCCGCCCCCGAAACGCCCTGGTTCTGGACCGATCAATACGATCTGAACGTCCAGCTCGCCGGCGTCACCGGGCCCGAGGCCGACACGGCACAGATCGTCGAACAGCGGGCCGGCGCCGGCCGGCTGTTCCTGGTGCTGGACGGCGACCGGCTGATCGGGGCGGCGGGCATCAATGCCGGCCGCGACATGGCCGCCTGCCGGCGGCTGATCACCGCCGGCATTCACCTGCCGCCCGGGATGACCGCGTCCGACAGCTTCGATGCGAAGGCGGCGCGCGGCCTGCTCAGCCCGGCTGCGGCCAGCGCCCGCCCAGCCTATGCGTAACCTCGCGCGCGGTCGCAATCAGCATCTCGCGGGCGGCGGCATCGCCGTCGCGGCCGAAACCCGGCGAGGCGATGATCGACAGGGCCAGCACCAGCTGGCCCTGAAGATTGAACACCGGCGCCGCGAAGGCACGCAGCCCCGGTGCGGTGGTGCCGTCCACCGCGGCCGACATTTCGCGCCGGGTCTGGGCGCGCATCGCATCGATATCGACCGGGCCTTCGGAACGGTCCTGCGCCAGTTCGCGCTGCAGCAGGTCGGACACGAAGCCCTCGTTCAGGAAGGCGAGGAAGATCCGGCCGGTGGCCGACCAGGTCAGCGACAGATGCGAGCCGATGGTCAGCATGGTGTAGACCGGTGGATTGCCGGGATACCAGCGGATGATCGTGGGGCCGGTTTCGGCCCAGACCGCAATCAGCACGGTGCGGCCGCTGGCGGCGACCAGCTCCTGCGCCGCCCGGCTCGCCTCTTCGAACGTGTCGAGCCGGCCCATGGCGGCAAGGCCCAACCTAAGCGCGCCGGTATGCAGATCATACAGCGCCGTCGCCGGGTCCTGGCGCAGGAAGCCGGTGTTCACGAAGCTCGCCAGATAGCGATGCGCCTGGCTGACCGACTGGCCGCTGGCCCGGGCGATATCGGTCAGAGAGCTGGGCCGGCCCAGACGGACCAGGGCATCGAGCACGCCGATACCGATTTCGACCGACTGGATGCCCTTGCGCTTCGTCTCGCTGCCGGCGCCACGCCGGCCTGCCGCCTTCACAGCCCCCTCCTGCTTCGCCTCCATCGCCCGCCCGTTCTCCTGCTGACGGCTGCCGCCTGATGCAGCGCACCATAGCCCCGGCGCCCCTGCCCGGCAACGGGGCCCGACAGACCATCATGTCAGGCGCCGCGTCAGCCCCCCTCGCCCACACTCGATACCGTCATCCAGGCATCACGCCACCCCAAGGAAACCCCGATGACCACCTGTCTGTTCGACCCCGCCCCCACCCCGCTCGCCGAAGTCAAAGGCACCGAAGCGCGCTATCCCATCCGCCGGATCTTCTGCGTCGGCCGCAATTATGAAGCCCATGCCCGCGAGATGGGTGTGGTGGTCGATCGCGAGGCGCCGTTCTATTTCACCAAATCGGCCCTGGCCTATGTGCCGTCGGGATCCACCATCCCCTACCCGCCCGGCACAGAGAATTATCATTACGAGATGGAGCTGGTGGTCGCCATCGGCAAAGCCGGTTTCGAGATTGCGGCCGCGGACGCCCTCTCCCACGTCTTCGGCTATGCCTGCGGCCTGGACATGACCCGGCGCGACCTGCAGCTGGCGGCACGCGCGAAGCAGCGGCCCTGGGATCTGGGCAAGGATTTCGAGCAGTCGGCCGTGCTGTCACCGATCGTGCCGGTGGCCGAAAGCGGCCATCCCGCCACGGGGCTGCTGGAATTGCGGGTTGATGGCGAGACCCGCCAGTCGACCGATCTGTCGCTGCTGGTCTGGTCGGTGGCCGAGCTGATCGCCCATCTGTCGCGCTTCTACCATCTGGAACCCGGCGATCTGATCTATACCGGCACGCCGGAAGGCGTCGGCCCGGTGGTGGCCGGCCAGAAGATCGAGGGCTCGATCACGGGCCTGGGCGGCATTTCGCTGACCATCGCCTGATCGCCCGGGTTGAGGGCGAGCGGTCGCACGAGGAGGGGGTGGCACAGGGCTTGCCACCCCCCTGCCCTGGCTGGCTTACCGGCCGTAGATGACGTGTCATCCCCCTCGCTGTAGCAAAGCTGCGAGTCTTTCCCTGTCAAAGACCGATAATGTTGCCGCAAGCTGCCGCATCTGCGAGGCTTGACGGTGGCCGGTGATTTTCAGCCAGATTTATCCAGATTGCGCAATCTTGGCAAAACCGCGGGTCAGCCGCCGCGCACGAAGCGGTCGCGGGTTTCGCGGAACCGCCGGACCAGGAAATCGCGGCAGACCGCGATCCGCGCCAGATGATGCGTGTCCGGATGGGTCAGCAGGTGATAGCGGCGGCGGAAGATCAGCCCGGGCAGGATCGGCACCAGGTCGGGGGCGTCGCGCACCGCAAAATCATGCAGGATGCCGATGCCCACCCCGGCGCAGATCGCCGCCATCTGCCCGACCACGCCGGCGCAGCGGAACTCGCGCTGTCCATACCGCGTCAATGCCTGGCCGTAATCCAGCGACGAGGCATAGGCGTAATCCTCCACCCCCGTCACCACCACATGGCCGGCCAGATCTTCGGGCGTCATGGGCACGCCCGCGCGCTCCAGATAGGACCGGGCGGCATAAACGCCCAGCGTATAGTCGCCGAGCGCCGTCACCAGCAGCCGCCCCTCGGCCGGCGGGTCCAGGCAGACCGCCAGATCCGCCTCGCGCCGCGACAGCGAAAAAGTGCGCGGCAGCGGCACCAGCTCCACCACCAGATCGGGATGCATGGCCCCCAGCCGGCCGAGTTCGGCCGCCAGAAACCAGGTGCCGAGCCCGTCGGGCGCCCCCACCCGCACCACGCCCGAGGGGGCGGCACCCTGGGCGCGGGTCTCTTCGGCGATGCCGAAAATTTCGGTCTCCACCCGCTCCGCCGCCGCCAGCAGCCGCTCCCCCGCCTCGGTGAGGGTGGCGCCCGAGGGCCGGCGTTCGAACAATGGCTGACCGAGCGAGGCTTCCAGCGCATCCAGCCTGCGGGCGACGGTCGCATGGTTCAGCCCCAGCCCCCGCGCCGCGGCCAGAATCTGGCCGCGGCGGGCGATGGCGAGGAAGACGCGGAGATGGTCCCAGTTCATCGGATGCGAAAACTCCGTCAGGATCAGGCTACAAATATCGCACAACGGCTTCTCGATATCTCCGGTTTCTGTGCGCCGCTTCGTCCGCAATCATACCCCCATCCCAGAACACCGCCGCCCCCGGCCGGTGTCGTCCTTCTGAAGGTGAGCGGAGATGGTCAGGAAGATCGGGCATTACATCGGCGGCCGGCAGGTGCCGGGTGCGGCTGCGCGGACGGTGGCGTCGTTCAACCCCGCGACCGGCGAGCAGAGCGGCGAAGTGGCGCTGGCCTCTGCCGCCGAGGTGCGCGCCGCGGTCGAGGCCGCGAAGGCGGCCGCCCCCGACTGGGCCGAGACCACGCCGCTGCGCCGGGCGCGGATCCTGAACCGCTTCCTGCACATCCTGGAAGAGCGCATCGACGAGCTGGCGGCGGTGATCACCGCCGAGCACGGCAAGGTGCTCTCGGATGCCAAGGGCGAGATCCAGCGCGGCATGGAGGTGGTCGAGTTTGCCACCGCCGCCCCGCAGCTGCTGAAGAGCGAGATGACCGAGAATGTCGGCACGAAGGTCGACAGCCATGCGCTGCGCCAGCCGCTGGGCGTCGTGGCCGGCATCACGCCGTTCAACTTTCCGGCCATGGTGCCGATGTGGATGTTCCCGGTGGCGCTGGCCTGCGGCAACACCTTCATCCTGAAGCCGTCGGAGCGCGACCCCTCGGCCGCCCTGCTGCTGGCCGAATGGCTGACCGAGGCGGGGCTGCCGGCCGGCGTGTTCAACGTCGTCCAGGGCGACAAGGAAGCGGTCGACGCCATCCTGACCGATCCGGATATCGAGGCGGTGAGCTTCGTGGGCTCCACCCCCATCGCCCGCTACATCTACCAGACCGCCACCGCGGCCGGTAAGCGCTGCCAGGCGCTGGGCGGCGCCAAGAACCACATGATCGTCATGCCCGATGCCGATATGGACCAGGCGGTCGATGCGCTGATGGGCGCCGCCTATGGCTCGGCCGGCGAGCGCTGCATGGCGATCTCGGTGGCCGTGCCGGTGGGTGAGGCCACGGCCGATGCGCTGGTCGAAAAGCTGGTGCCGCGCATCCAGGCGCTGAAGGTCGGCCCCGGCACCGATCCCGAGGCCGAGATGGGCCCGCTGGTCACCCGCGCCCATCGCGACAAGGTGGAAAACTACATCGATCAGGGCGTCGCCGAAGGCGCCGAGCTGGTGGTCGACGGCCGCAATCTGCGCCTGCAGGGCTATGAGGACGGCTATTTCACCGGCGCCACCCTGTTCGACCGCGTCACCACCGACATGACCATCTACAGGCACGAAATCTTCGGACCCGTCCTGTCGGTGGTCCGTGCCGAAAGCTACGAGCAGGCGGCGGGCTGGATCAACGCCCATGAATACGGCAACGGCACCGCGATCTTCACCCGCGACGGCGATGCGGCGCGCGAATTCGCCCACCGGATCAAGGTCGGCATGGTCGGCGTGAACGTGCCGATCCCGGTGCCGATGGCGTTCCATTCCTTCGGCGGCTGGAAGGCCTCGCTGTTCGGCGACCACCACATGCACGGCCCCGAAGGCGTGCGCTTCTACACCCGCCTCAAGACCATCACCACCCGCTGGCCGACCGGCATCCGCGCCGGCGCCGAATTCGCCATGCCGACCATGAAGTGACGGCACGGCATATCCGACCCCGGGCAGCGACCGCACCCCCCGCACCTCCCACCCTCGCGGTCCGCCCGGACCAGAACGGCCCCCGGCTCCCGACCGGGGGCCGTTCTTCGTTTCGCGCCGGGATCCCCTGCATCCGGCCCCCATATAGAGGCTGGAGTTACCACGTGTTTTATGACCAGATCGCCGATTTTTCGCATAACTTATTGATTAACATGAATTTATGAGGAACGCGCCGTACCGGGTATGTAAGCCCTGGAAACGTGACTCATATCGTTTGCGTTTCGTATGACTCACGCCTTACCATCATTGGTGGGAGCGGACATCATCCGGATCGCGATATGAGGGCAAGATCACTCGCAACACGCGCGCGCCGCTGGCAGTCGCTCCTGACGAGTGACCGGCCGGCAAAGCGCGTGTTCCTGATCGTGATCCTGGCCACGCTGGCTTTCGAAAGCGGCCGGATCTTCAATTTCAACTTCGCCGAGGAAACCTGGAGCACGTCCACGGCAATCGCGGTCGGAATATGGGCCCCCTGGTACGACATGCGTTTCCCCGCTGCCCGACTGGCGGCAGAGCGCATCGGCATCGTCATGATCGATGACGACGGACTTCCCTTTATCGGCGACAGGTTCCCGATCCCCTATGACCACCAGGCCCGGATGATCAACGAGATCATCCACCCCTCCGGCGCGCCGGACACCCCACCGGTCGCGGTGTTCATGGACTTCCTCTACGCCACCAACCGCCACACCCTGAGTGGCGGCCGGCGACCCTCCATGCCGGTCCAGGCCGTGGATCTGCAGACGCTCGGCGCCGACATGGACTATCTGGCCGAAGAACTGGCGCTCAACCGCAGTGACGGACAGATCGATACCGATGTCGCCGATGCGATGGGCGCACTTGTGCCGCCGCTGCTTGTGCGGCGGGTCGGTATGCTGGTTGCCGACCAGCCTGTCGCACTTCGCCAGGCCACCCGTCCGCAAGAGGCACGCAACCCCGAACGGCGCAATACTTTCGGCATCGTCAATCAGCTGGCGGTGCCCGCTGCGCCGGGGATGTTCCTCACACCGCCGCTGCGCTATGCGCTGGCGCCGGACGGCCTTCCCTCGCCCGCCCTGCTGCTGACGATCTGGAGCTGCGCCGTCGAGGCGGGTCTGCCGGGCTGCTCGCTCGACGAACCGGTGGTGAGCGTGTCTGAGATACGCGAGGCCGCACGAGCGGCCGCCATCGCCGACGTGGCCGGCGCCTGTGCCGATCGTATTGATGCAGAACTGCGGGTCGCCGGCCTCGCCGAGGGCAGCAGCCATCGCCGCGGCCCGCCCCCGACGGCAGATCCCACCGTCATCGACAGGCTGACGGCTCATTGCCGCGATATTGCCTATGACCATGCGGCGAATGCCGGCTGGGTCCCCGATCCACCGGCATCGGCGGCGATTGCCCGCACCACCATGGCCCTGCTGCCGGCCTATGCCGCAGCCCGCCGTGACGGCCGCTTTGCCGGCAGCTTCGAGGCCCTGACATGTCTCGACGGGCTGGTCCCCCGCCCGGCAGGCGGAGACATGGCGCCACATCCACCGGTTGCAAACGTCGCCCTGGCCCGCCTGCGCCAGGCATCGGCCGACTGTCACGGCCTGTCGGATGCCATGGCCGACCAGCGGATCGGACCGACGATGACCGTGCTCTGGGGGGCCGGCACCGATGATGGCGGCCCGCCCCGTGATGCGACGCCGGCAGACCGGCTGGCCTTCCGCCAGAGCGGTCAGGCGGCAGCACCCTATGCCTGGGCCGAGGTGGATCAGCATCCGGTCGAGGATGTCTGTGCCCCCTTCCGGCTGTCGCGGGACATCCTGTCCCGCCTGTCGGAGTCGAGCCGACTTCTCGCCTTCACCCTGTATCGGGGGGGAAAGCCCCATCAGGATCTCTGCGCCTATCACCGGACCGTCCGCGTGCCCTGGCTTTCTTCCACCCATGACCGGACCCGGGCCTATGTCGCCTCGGCCCTGTCGAACCGGGTGGTGATCCTGGGGGCAACGGTCAGTGGAGCCGAGGATCTCCATCCGATGCGCGGGGTCTATGCCCCCGGCACCTGGGCCCATGCCATGGCCCTCGACAACCTGCTCGCCATGGGGCGCGACTACCGTCCGGCCGCCCTCGACGGCATCGGTTTCAGCGCCGGCACAGGCTATGAAGCTGCCCGCCTGATGCTTCAGACCCTGTTGGCCGGTCTGATCGCCCTTGGTCTGCACAACATCGTCCGCCCCTGGCAGATCGAGGCCCTGGTGCATCGTAACCTGCCCGGCTGGATCGCCCCCACCCTGCCCGCGGTACTGGTCGATGTCGTGGTCGCCGGCTTCGCCACCAGCATCCCCAGCCTGCTCGTCGCCCTGATTCTGCTCACCCTGCTGCCGATCCAGCCGCTGGACTGGATCGCCGTCGCCGCCTTCGCCGCCACCGCCTGGATCGCCGCCGGCGATGGATCCATAAGCCCCTCTTCATCACGCTGACCGGGAGAATGCCCATGTCGCTCATCGCATATGAGCCCGCCCGTCATGTCGTCATCGGCCTGACCATCACCGCGGCACTGGCTGCGGCCGCCTTGCTGATCACCCCCACCCCCGCTGCCGCCCAGGCCTGCCCGGGCAATGGTGCCGACATCCGGGTGGTGAGCGTATCGGGCAACATCGACCCGGCCCTTGTCGGCCGGCTCGGCAAGGAAGTGTCCCTGAAAGAGGTCTGTATCGACGGGGCCAATTACCCGCGCCGCTCTGTTCGGGTCGAACGGGTGCAGACGGGCGTCATCTCGACCGTCTGCGGCGCAACGCTCGCGCAGAACGGCGCATCACGAACGGGTTCCAACCTCGGCAACGGCTGCTGAACCTCGGAAAGGGCAGGATCGATGACACGCACCCGACGCCCTGTTCTGGCCCTGGCCGGCAGCGCCCTGCTCCTCACCGGCTGCGTCAACGGCGGTATCAATGTTCCCGGCCTGTCGGACGACAGCATCTCCGGCATGAAGGCACCTTTGATTGCGACCGCGCAATTCGATGCCTCGCTGCCCAGCAGTGCCGGCGATCCGCGGCCGCCGCGCACCCTCTACTTCTCCGGGGCGGCGGATGACGTCGGCACCAACTACTGGCGCCAGGAACAGGACAAGGTGCCGATCCCGGAAGCCTCGCGCGTCATTCCGGATGCGAAGATCCAGGCATATCTTCGCAGCATTCTGTTGCGGCTTCTGGCCGTCGCCCCGCCGGGCGCACCCGATGTGCAGGTCCACCTTCTGGCCAGTTCAGGCTATCAGGCCATGGCACGGCCCGATGGCGACATCTATGTCAGCATCAACGTGCTGGCCCAGGCGGAGTCGGAAGACGAAGTGGCCATGATGCTCGGCCATGAACTGGGCCATCTGCTGCTCCGGCATCACGACAAGGACAAGCTGTTCAAGGAACAGCGTGACGCCACCACCATGGCGGCCGGGGCCTTCGTTCTCAGCACCGTGTTCAAAAGCCAGGTGGAGGCCGGAAGTGGTGGCCTCACCGGCAGCCAGAAGGCAGGGTTGCAACGCGACGCCAACACGGTGATGGCGACCAAATGGGCGCTCGATTTCATCGGCAATGATGTCGTCGGTGCCGCCTGGAACCGCCAGCAGGAAAACGATGCCGACCTGCTCGGCATCGATCTCATCTCCCGCGCCGGCTATGCCCCGCTCGTCGCGCAATACGGGTTGGAGAAGATCGCTGCGGGCGAGAAGGCGCGCGGCACCATGACCGAACGGCTGCAGAAACTCGCGGACGAACGCACGAAGCGGGTCGAGGCAGAGATGCAGGCCGCCTGGTCGTCCGGCAATATGACCGTCATCCCGGTGATCGGTGCCACGCTGGATGCCGGCACGGATGTCGGGCGGGAAATCGTCGACGCCGTCTCCGGCCGCTATGCCTCCGGTGAGGAACGCCTGCAACGCAGCTGGGACTATAACGACAAATTCTATACCGACGCGCCGGACACGCCGCATCCGGGCTATGACGAGATCAAGACGTCGCTCGGCATCAAGGACATGAACAACGCCTATGCCGGGGTCATCGAGGCGCTGTTCGCGCTGCCCGAAGGCAGATATGACGACGCCGAAGCCAGGCTGAAAGCGGGCTACGGCATTGACCGGATCGGCGATCATCCCCTGCCGCGAATGGTAGAGGCGTTGATCCATCAGGGCCGGGGCCGGGATGCCGCCGCCCTTCAGGCGCTTCAGCAGATCGATCCCAACCTGCCGATGCCGATCGAAGGCTATACCATGAAGGCGACGCTCGAAGCGTCGAAACCCGCCGGCATGAACAGATGGCAGGCGATCACCGCAGCCCCGTCCAAGGGTAAGGCGAAGTCGAAACCGCAGCCTGCCGGCAATCCGCTCGTCACGCTGGAAACCGCCCAGGCGATCTATGGTCTTGAAGCGGTCCAGCCGACCAGGATCGCCGTCCTCGCCCGGATGGGAGACAAGGCCCAGGCGCGCGCCGCCTATGACGCCTGTCAGAACCTGTCGGAGATCACCCGGAAGCAGTGCAGCACCACGGCCGTCGCCGTCCAGGTCGCCGAGGCGGAACAGCCGGTCATCCCTCTTCCCGACGCAGCAGCGGCCCCTGCGGAGACCAAAGGCCCAAGCCTGCGCAGCCTGCTGGGCTTCGGTGGCTGAATGACGCCCGGACGGATCCGTGCATCGGGGGCGCGGCGGTCGGCCATCGCCGCACTGCTCCTGGCCGCAGGCCTCGCGGCCACCGCCCGGGCGGAAGATGCCGCCTACATCACCATCGCAACCGCGGCGCCGGACGGCGCCTATCACCGCCTGGGGCTCGACACCTGCCGCATGATCAATCGCCGCTGCGCCGGTCGCGGATTGCGCTGCGTGGTGGAGCCGACCAATGGGACCGGCGACAATCTGCTGCACATCGCGGCCGGTCATGTCGATCTCGCCTTCGCCCAGCTGGATGGCGTGGTGCGCGACCAACCGGATGCCATCCTGGTGTCGGAACGCGGCCGGTGCACCACCCATACCGGCGGCAACGCGCCCGAGGACGACCGCGTCCTGACCGGCACCGAGGAAGCGCTTTTCATCCTTCGACGGGTCGAGGCGGGAGACCAGGCCTCTCCGCCCGACCTCGCCACCCTGCTTCAGATGCCCGGCACGCTGGTCAGCCTCGGCCCTGCCGGCTCTGGCACCCGCAATCTGGCCGAGGCGTTGCTGGCCTATCTCGGGATCGGCCTGCCGGCCGGTCGCGAGGTGGCACTGCCGGCCGATCTCCAGATCCCGGCGCTCTGCCGCCAGGATGTCGACATCGTTTTCCGGATGCTCGCCCCGGCACGCGCCGCCCTCCTGCTCAACGCGCCGCGGGGCGGCTGCCAGCTGCAACTGATCCCCGTCCCCGCCGACGATCCGCCGGACGCACCACCACTGACGCGTGCGGTCGGGGTGGAGCGGCGGGTGATCACGCTCTCCGATCTGCCCGAGGGCGATATGACGGTCATGACCGTCACCGCACCGATGGTGGTACTGGCCTCGCCCGGTCTCTGCGCGGCAGGCGGGGGGCAGCTTCCGCCGCTGCTCCGCGAGGCAGTGTCGGCAACCATGGGGGCCGGTCCTTCGCCCGAAACCGCGCGACCCGCCGCAACGCCGGCCGGCTATGCGGCAGGGCCATAATTTCACAGTTTTTATACGGTATATAATTCTATTATTGACTCATTTTATGGACTAAACATACTTGATCCATGGCCGCCGGACACGGTGCCATCGCGGAGTTTGAAGAGCAGCTTGCGCCGCGTCACCAACCGCTAAAGCGCCACGATCGCCGGTCGTGGCCTCGCATCCTCGTATCCCGTCGGAGAGAGCCCCCATGATCCAGCGATCGCACACCGCGCTCCGGTGTCTCCTGTCGATCTCCTGCCGGTTGCAACCCCGCACCGGCCACTGTCCCTGCGGGCCGCGTGCCTTCGGGTGATGCGGCCCGACCTTTTCCCGGACAGCACAGATCGTTTCAGACCTGAATGGAGGGCCATCCGCCATGTCTGCCATCCTGCCGATCGAGGTTGCCGGCGAGGCGACCGGTTTCGTCACGCCGGAGCCGCGCGGCTTCCGTTTCCACGCCGCCTCGGGCCGCTATCGTCTGCTCGACGGCTCGCGTTTCCCGTCTCCTGAAACCGCCCGTGCCGCGGCCCAAAGGCTGCGCGCGGCCCAGGACGACCGGCGTCAGCGGTCGTGACGTCGCCCGCCGCCGGCCCCACGGCCGGGGGAGGCCGGATCGGCGGTAGAGGCGACAGGCGGCGGCTGCGGAAACCCGGCAGCCGCCGCCGTTTTCGTTCAGGCAGGTCAGCCTGCGGCGGGCAGCCGGTTTTCGACCAGGCGCACCAGAGCCGTCGCAACCATTGGAATCAGTCGATCATCGAAATCATAGTTTGGGTTGTGGACCATGCAGCCCCCCTCCCCGCCCTGGCCGAAGAGCAGATAGGCACCGGGCCGCTTTTGCAGCATGAAGGCGAAATCCTCGGCCGCCATCAGCGGCGGGAAATCGGGGCGGAAATTCCCGCCATAGAGATCCGCCAGCACTGCGGCGGCGCGCGCCGTTTCGGCCGGGTCGTTGACCAGCACCGGATAGCCGCGGCGATAGTCGACCGTCGCAGTCACCCCGCGCGCCGCCGCCACACCGGCCACGGTACGGCCAAGCCCGGCCTCGACGATCGCACGGGCCTCTTCGTCCAGCGCCCGCACCGTGCCGCCCAGCCAGCCCTGATCGGCCACCACGTTATGGGTGGTGCCGACATGGATCTGGGTGACCGACAGCACGGCGGCACTGTTCGCATTCACCTCGCGTGACACCAGGCCCTGCAGGCTGCAGGTCGCCTCGGCAAGCGCCAGGGCCGGATCGCGGGTGGTGTGGGGCATGCCGGCATGGCCGCCCCGGCCGGTCATCACCACCTTGAATTCATCGAACGACGCCATCGCCGGCCCCGGCCGGACGCTGGCGGTGCCGAGCGGCAGCAGCGGCATGTTGTGGAAGCCGAACACGGCCTCGCAGGGGAAGCGGTCGAACAACCCCTCTTCCACCATCCTGGCGCCGCCGCCCAGCCCCTCTTCGGCCGGCTGAAAGATGACGGTCAGCGTGCCCCGAAAGCTGCGGCTCCGGGCCAGATGCCGGGCCGCCGCCAGCAGACAGGTGGTGTGGCCGTCATGGCCACAGCCATGGAACAGCCCGGGATGGCGCGATGCCCAGGGCCGTTCGTCCGGGCCCGGCCCCTCGTCCATCGGCAGGGCGTCCATATCGGCGCGCAGCCCGATCGACCCGCCCGCACCGGTGCTGATCCGGCCGACCACGCCGGTGCCGGCGATACCTGTGGTAACCTCGAACCCGGCTTCGGCCAGACGGTCGGCCACGAAGGCCGCCGTGCGGTGTTCCTGAAAGCCGATTTCGGGATGTGCGTGCAGATCGCGCCGCCATGCGGTATGCGTCTCGTTCAGATCGGCCAGGTCGCGGATGATCTGCATGGCCAAGGGAATGTCCTCCGTTGCGGGCTCCGTTGCGGGCTTCATTGCGGGCATGGCATATCGTCAATATAGTTTACTATCTTCCGGCAAGGGACAAGACGGGAAAGATGGCAAGCGGACGGGATGGTGATCGTGAAGAGCGTGTGGTGCTGCGCGGCGACGAGTTGGAGAGGTTCCGGCAGGTGAATCTGGGCCGGCTGCTCGACGAGGTGCATATGGGCTTCGATCGCCGCGCGCTACGGTATCTGCGCGAGAGCGGCTATCCGATGCTGAATGCCGCCCATACCCATGTCCTGCGCACCATGCGCTTCGAAGGATCGACCATCACCGACATGGCGGCACGCGCCGGCATTTCGAAACAGGCGATGAGCAAGCTGGTCGCCGCTTTCGAGGAACAGGGCTTCGTGGCCCTTGCCCCCGACCCTGCCGATGCCCGCAGCCGCATCGTCACCGTCACCGAAGACGGCCGTCGGCTGCTGTCGCTGGGCATCCAGGCACTGAAGCGCGCCGAGGCCGATATCGCCCGGGTGATCGGGGGCGACCGCCTGGATCAGCTGATCGAGCTTCTGGCCGCCGCCCGCGAGGCGGGCTCCCCCGACGACGAGGCACCGGCATCGGCATATCGGCGCCGACGGAGCTGACGACGCCCGTCTCCCGATGCTATCGGGGCATCGTCACAAGATAGTCAATATTGTTGACTTCCTTCCCGACGCCCCGCAGACTGGATCTTACGAGCCGGAGGGAACCGGCCGCTCTCCTCGACAGGGAAGATCCATCATGCGCCGATATGCATTTGCACCGCGCAGGGCGACGCGCGCCCTGATTTCGGGCGCGGCCCTGGCCGTGCTGTCCCTCGGCCTGCCCGCCGCGGGCCCCGCCACCGCCGCCACCTTTACCTACGGATCGGGCGTGCCGGAACGGTCCAGCGCCAATCAGCAGGGTGTCCTGCCGATCCTGGCCGACATCACCCGGGCGACCGATGGCCGGGTGGCGTTCACGCCGATCCTGGGCGGACAGCTGGTCTCGATCGCCAACGGCTTCGACGGCATCCGTGACGGTGTGGTCGATGCCGGCTTCTTCATCGGCCAGCTGACCGGCAGCCAGCTGCCCTATTCCTCGCTGATCGCCGAGATGACCGGGCTTGGCGGCGACCCCTATGCCACCATGGGGGCGATCAACGAGATCTTCTTCGTCGGCTGCCAGAACTGCCGCGACGAGGTGAAGATGGCCGGGATCGTACCGATCCTGATGCAGTCCGCTTCGCCGCTCGCCATGATGTGCACGAAGCCGGCGGCTACCGCCGCCGATCTCGCCGGCCGCCGGGTCAGCGTGGTCGGCTCTCCTGAAGCGCGCTGGGCAACGGCGCTCGGCATGACGCCGGTGCGCAGCACCATCACCGACATCCTGCCGGCGCTCCAGCTGGGGCAGAGCGACTGCACGCTTCTGGGGATGGCCTGGATCCGCAGCTATGGCCTTCAGGACACGGTGACATCGGTGATCGAGATGCCCCAGGGCATCATCGCCGGCGCGGTGCCGATCGCCTTCAATCGCAAATCCTGGGAGAAGATCTCGAAAGAGGACCGGGCGGCGATCGTGAAGCTGATGCCGGCCGCGGTCTGGAATTATGTCACCGATGCCTACATCACCCAGGATGCCCAGGTGAAGGCATCGCTTGCCGACAAGGTGACCTTCAGCCCCGGCGATGCCGATATGAAGAGCCGCTGGACCGGCTTTCAGGACGGCGAAGTCGCCGCCCTGAAGGCGCTGGCCCGCGATCGCGGCCTCGCCGACGGCGACGCGGTGGTCGACCGGATGGTTGCCACCTTCCGCATCTGGCACGAGCGGCTGCTGCCGCAGTTCCAGGGTGATCGCGCGAAATTCGAGCAGATCCTGAACGAGCGCGTCTTCTCCAAATACCCCTTCTGATCACCACCCCCTTGGCGGTGCACCAGGTCCGGGCCGTCCTCCCCTCCTGACGGCCCGGGCCCGCCCGCCGGCGTCCGGATCCTGCCCCCGGTGGTGCTGCCGGATCCTCCTCCCCCCGTGCGACATGACCTTCTGGCCCGGGTCTCCGGCATCCCCCTGCCGGCGGCGCACGGCCGGTCGTGCCCTGATGTGCGGTATCCGGACGCCTCTTCTTTTTCACGCACAATCCCCTGCCTGGAGTCGCCTGCGATGAAAGCCGTGTATTTTGAGGCCCATGGCCCCCTGGATGCCCTTACCTATGGCGAGATCGCCGATCCGGCGGTCCCCGCCGGCTGGGTGAAGGTGAAGGTCGGCGCCTGCGCACTCAACTATCTGGATGTCTTCTCCCGCCGCGGCATGCCGGGGATCAAGGTGGAGCTGCCGGGCATCACCGGCGGCGACTGCGCCGGCATGGTGGCGGAGACGGGTGACGGCGTCACCGGCTGGGCGCCGGGCGACCGGGTGCTGATCAACCCGGCTTTCGTCGACGACCAGAGCGGCCATTTCGAGATGATGGGCGAAACCCGGCGCGGGGCGATGGCCGAATATTGCATCTGCCGCGCCGATCAGCTGATCCCCGTGCCGGACCATGTCTCCGACGAGGCCGCCGCCGCGCTGCCGGTCGCCTATGGCACCGCCTATCGCATGCTGTTCACCCGCGGCGGGCTGAAGGCGGGGGAAACCATCCTGATCCTCGGCGCCTCGGGCGGTGTCGGCACCGCCTGCCTGCTGCTGGCGAAGATGGCCGGCGCCCATGTCGTCGCGGCCGCCGGCTCGCCCGACAAATGCCGGCGGCTGACCGAGCTTGGCGCCGACGAGACCATCGACTATTCGGCCGAGGCGATCGACGCCTATACCCGCAAGCGCACCGGCTCTCTGTTCCGGGGCGGCGGGTGGGATGTCGTGGTCAATTTCACCGGCGGCGACAGCTGGGTGCCGTCGCTCAGGGCGGTGAAGCGCGGCGGCCGGCTGCTGACCTGCGGCGCCACGGCCGGCTTCGACCCCAAAACCGATATCCGCTTCATTTTCATGGCCGAGATGTCGATCCTGGGATCGACCGGTTTCACCAAGGAAGATATCGCCGCCTGTCTGGATCTGGTGGCGGCAGGCCGTCTCGATCCGGTGATCGACAAGGTGCTGCCGCTGTCGGAAGGCCGCGAGGGCGTGCGCCTGCTGGAAGACCGCGAGGTCTTCGGCAAGGTGATCATCAAGCCGGGGCTGGATGCATGACCGCCGATGCCCATGCCGGGCGGCCGCGCCATCTGCCGCCCTTCCGGACCCTCGCCGATGTCGAGGCGCTGGAACGCGACCCGATCGACGATCATCTGACCGGCCGCACCATGACCGCGGTGCTGGCCCATGCCGCCCGCACCCATGGCGGGCGGATCGCCGCCTCTTATCTGGCCGATCCTGCCGATCCGGACGGGGTGGCGGAAGAGATCGGCTTCGCCGCCTTCTTCGCCCGTGCGATGCAGGCAGCGGCCGTGTTCCGCAGCCTGGGCCTGACGCGCCGCGATGTCGTCGCCTGCCTGCTGCCGGCCCTGCCGCAGACGGTGGAGATCGGCTGGGGCGCCGCCCATGCCGGCATCACCATGCCGGTGAACCCTTTCCTGGAGCCGGCGATCATCGGCGCGATGCTGGGCCGGGCGGGGGCCTGCATCCTGTGCATCGAGGGCCCCTCGGGCCGCGATGGCACCTGGGAGAAGCTGCCGGCGATTCTGGCCGCGGCACCGGGCATCCGCCATGTGCTGGTGGTGGGCGAGCCGGCCGCCCCGGATGGTGTTCTGCATTACGAGACATTGCGCGATGCCGCCGACCCGGCCGATGCCGGCCCCGATCCGATGCCGGGTGACATCGCCGCCTGCTTCCACACCGGCGGCACCACCGGCCTGCCCAAGATCGCCCCGCTCACCCATTACAACCTCGCCTGCATGAGCCTGATCGCCGGCTTCGGCGCCGGTCTCAGGTCCGGCGACAGGCTGACCAACGGCATGCCGCTGTTCCATGTCGGTGCGCTGGTGATGGGGGCGCTGGCCCCGTTTGCCCATGGCTGCGAAGTGGTCCATCTGGGCCGGCGCGGCTATCGCGACCCGGCGGTCATGGCCGGGCTCTGGGACATCTTCGGCCGGGCGCGGCCCGATATCGCCATCGGCCCGCCGACCGTGGTCGCCGCAGCGACCCAGAGCTTTGCCGGCACCGCCGGGAAGACCGGCCTGCGCGCCTGGATCTCGTCGGCCTCCTCCCTGCCGGCCGAGGTGCACCGGCGCTTCACCGACCGCACCGGCGTGCCGATCAAAGAGGCCTGGGGGCTGACCGAGGCGACGCTGGTGCTGACCTATATGCCGCCCGACGGCGAAAGCCGCCCGGGCTCGGTCGGGCTACGCCTGCCCTGGTGCGAGCTTCAGGTGGCCCGGGTGGCCGATGGCCGGGTGATCGGGTTTCTGCCCCGCGGCACCGCCGGATCGATCATCGCCCGCTCGCCCTCGGTCTTTCCGGGCTATCTCGACCCCGCCGCCAACCGGGGCGTGCTGCTCGACGGCGGCTGGCTCGACACCGGCGACATCGGTGTCATGGATGCCGACGGCTTCCTGACCATCACCGGCCGGGCCAAGGACGTGATCATACGCGGCGGCCACAACATCGATCCGGCGCTGATCGAGGAACCGCTCAACGCCCATCCCGATGTGGCACTGGGAGCCGCGGTCGGCCTGCCCGATGCCCGGCTGGGCGAGGTGCCGGTCGCCTTCGTCACGCTCACCCGCGGCCGCAACCGCACCGGTGCCGACATTCTGGCCGAAATCGCCCCGACCATTGCCGAGCGCGCCGCCATCCCGCGCTGGATCGAGGTTCTGCCCGCCCTGCCGATGACGGCGGTCGGCAAGGTCCACAAGCCCGGCCTGCGGCGCGAGGCCTGCCGCCGCGCCGCGGCCGCCAGCCTGGGGCTCGATCCCGACCGGATCGGCACGGACGAGCTGCCCGGCGGGCGGATCGCCGTGATCCTGCCCTTTGCCGCCGGCAGCACCGCCTTCGACCAGGCGGCCGCCACGCTTTCAGGGCTCGGGCTCGACGCCCGGCCATCCCCCGCCCCCGCGCCTGAGGAACCCCGTCCTTGAGCATCCTCGACATCGACCATCTGATGATCAAGACCGGCGACCTCGCCGCGGCCGGCGACCGGTTCGCCGAACTGGGCTTCACCGTCACCGCCCGGTCCGACATGCCGGGGCTCGCCAACCGGCTGATCTGCTTCGACGCCATGATCCCCGGCGCCTGCAACTACATCGAAATCATGCAGCTGACCGACCCGGATGCCGCGCCGCCGCCGATGCCCGACGTGCTGGATGCACCCGACGGCCCGGTCTCCACCGTCACCGCCACCAGCGATGCCGATGCGACGGCCGCCGCACTCAATGCCGCCGGCATCCGCGTGCCGCCGCCGGTGTCGATCCGCCGCGACTGGCCGCTGGCCACGGGTGAGGTCATCTCCCCCGCCTTCCGGGTCGCCATTCCGCTGACCGGCCAGACGCCGTTCTACTGGAATGCCTGTCAGCATCACACGCCCCAGCACTACACCCGGCCGGAATTCATCCGCCATGCCAACCATGCCCGGCAGATGATTGCGGTCATCGCCCTGGCTCCCGATCCGGCTGCCGTGGCCGCGGCCTACCGGGGCCCGTGGGCGGCGCGGCTGGACGGCACCGATCCGGTGGCGGTCACCGCAGGCCCCGGCCGGGTCGCGCTCAGGATCTTCTCCGCCGACCGGTTGGTCCATGCCTGCCCGGGCATGGTTGCCGGGCCGCATGACCGGCGGCTGGCCGGCCTGGTTTTCGCCACAGACGATATCAACGCCGCCTTCGCCCGCATCGATGCCACCGATGCCCGGCCGATCCGCACGGCGCCGGACCGTT
This sequence comes from Tistrella mobilis, assembly GCF_039634785.1. Classification (NCBI taxonomy): domain Bacteria; kingdom Pseudomonadati; phylum Pseudomonadota; class Alphaproteobacteria; order Geminicoccales; family Geminicoccaceae; genus Tistrella; species Tistrella mobilis. The sequence continues at coordinate 487,814 of NZ_JBBIAB010000002.1, forward strand.
TCCATGTCCTGCCGCAGCACGCCAATGGCTGCCTGATGATCTTCGAGGGACCGGCATGACCGCGACGCCCGACCGTCTGAACGATCCGCCCGCCCCGGCAGCGCCGCCGCTCCGCGGGCTTCGCCGCATGGTCGATGGTGTCGGCATCCTGGGCGGGCTTGCCGTCGCCCTGATGGCGCTGCATGTGGTGCTGGACGTCGCGGCGCGCAATCTGGCCGGGCTGCCGCTGTCGGGCACCACCGAATTCGTCGCCGGCTGGTACATGGTCGCGGTGGTGTTCTGCGCGCTGGGCAGCGTCCACGCCCGCGGCGACCATATCCGGGTCGATCTGATCGACATGATCGCCGGCCCCCGGCTCGACGGCCTGCTCACCCTCTTCACCAGCCTGGTCTTTCTGGCGGCGGCGGCGGCGATGACCGCCTGGGGCATCGATGATGCGCTCGACGCCACCCTGAGGGGCGAACGGGTGGAGTTCGCCACCTGGGCCCTGCCGGTCTGGCCGGGCCGCTGGCTGGTGCCGGCGGGCTTCGCGCTGACCGGTCTCGTCGCCCTGCTCGATCTGGGCCGGGGGGTCGGTCGCCTGATCCAGCGCCACCCTGTTCCCGGAGATGGCGCATGAGCCCGGTGCTTCAGGGGTGCATCACCCTTGCCGCCATCCTGCTGCTGATCGGCCTGCGCCTGCCGGTCGGGCTGGCGCTGGGCGTGGCGGCCTTCATCGGCACCACCGCCCTGTTGCCGCTGCCGGCAGCGATCAGCGTCATGGCGCGGGTGCCGTATGAATTCTCGGCCAGCTGGGAATTCTCGGCCGTGCCGCTCTTCCTGCTGATGGGCAATGTCGCCTGGCGGGCGGGCATGACCGACGGCCTGTTCCGCATGGCCGAGCTTGGCCTCGCCCGCCTGCCCGGAGGGCTGGCCGTCGCCACCAATTTCGCCGCCGCCGGCTTCGGCGCCGCCTCGGGCTCCAGCCTCGCCACCACCGTCTCCATGGGCCGGATCGCGATCCCCGAAATGCTGCGTGCCGGCTATCACCCCTCGCTCGCCACGGCGGTCTGTGCCTGCGCCGGCACGCTCGCCGCCCTGATCCCGCCCTCCATCCCGCTGATCGTCTACGGCATCCTCGCCGAACAATCGGTCGCGAAGCTGTTCTTCGCCGGCATCGTGCCGGGGGTGCTGACCGCCATCGCCTATACGGTGATGATCGTGCTGCGCTGCCACTTCAACCCGGCACTGGCCCCGCGGGTGGAGGTGACGGCCGCCCCCGGCGAATGGCGGCACCTGCTCACCACCTCGTGGCCGCTGCCGCTGCTGGCGCTGGTGGTGCTGGGCGGCATCTATGGCGGCTGGTTCTCGCCCATCGAGGCCGGCGGCATCGGGGCGGTCGCCAGCATCGCCTTCGCGGCGCTTCAGGGCCGGATGGGGCCGCGCCGGCTCTGGCAGGTCTGCCTCGACGCCGCGCGCACCACCGCCGCAATCCTGTTCATCGCCATCGGCGCCTTCATGCTCACCCGCTACATGACCCTGACCGGCCTGCCGGCCGCGGTCGCGACCGGGGTTGCCGCCCTCGACCTGCCGCCGGCGCTGATGATGGCGGCGATGGCGGTGGTCTTCCTGGTGCTCGGCATGTTCCTCGACCCGTTCGGGGTGATGCTGATCTCGATCTCGGTGCTGCTGCCGCTGTTCGAACGCATGGGCTACGACCTGATCTGGGTCGGCATCATCGTGGTCAAATACATCGAAATCGGCCTGATGACCCCGCCGGTCGGGCTCAACGTCTTCGCGGTCAAATCGATCACCCCGGGCATCGGTCTGCCGACCATCTTCCGCGGCGCACTCTGGTTCCTGCTCGCCGAGGCGGTGGTGATGGTGCTGCTGCTGGGCTTCCCCGACCTCACCCTCTGGCTGCCTGCGCAGCTGCTCTGAAGGATGCGACCCCCGATGACCTTCGACGATCTGAAATCCCTGGTCGCCTCGGCCGAATACCACAAATTCCTGAAGGTGGAGCCGGTCGAGGCCGACGCGGAAAAGGGCGTGGTGGTGCTGAAACTGGCCTTCGATCCGGCCTATACCATCTTCGCGAAAGCCGGCAACTATCATGGCGGCGTCACCGCTGCATTGATCGACGTTGCCGGCGCCATGGCCTGTTCGGTGATGACCGGCTATCCGACGCCGACCATCAACCTTCGGGTCGACTACATGCAGGCCCCGCGCCGCACCGGCCTCACCGCCCGGGGCGAAGTGCGCCGGCTGGGCAAGACGATCGGCGTCGCCGACGTCACCATCACCGACGATGCGGGCGAGGTCTGCGTCATCGGCCGCGGGACCTTCTCGACCGTCGATCCGCGGCCGAAGCTGATGACGCCCGCCCCCTGAAAGCCTCAGATACCCGCCCCCTGAAAGGCCCGGATAGCTGAGCGCCTCAGACACCGGGCAGAGGCACATAGATCGTCACCAGCTCCAGCCCGCCCGCGCCGCTGAACTGGAGGTGCAGGATGTCGGGGCCGAAATCGAACGAGATCCAGCGCGGCATGGTGCGGCGCAGCGTGCGGCTGAAGGTGCCGCCGCCCTGGTTGCGGATCTCGCCCAGCGTGGCGCGGATCGGTGCCTCTTCAGCGCCGAAGGTAAGACCGGCCGGCAGGCTGCCCGCGAAACCGGCCGAATTCTCATAGCCGGGGCCGTAGAGATGGACGGCTTCGGCATGCAGGGTCTCGCCCTCTTCGCCGGTCACCCAGGGGGCGGTCTTGAACATGACCGCCACCCCGTGGCGCTGCAGGCGGATGAAGCCGGTCCAGTCCACACGCTCCAGCCCGTCGGGGGCGGCTCGTATCAGCGCCTGCACCGCCGGATCGTCGACCGGGCGGCGGAGCAGGCGGCGGAAGGTTTCGGCGTCGGTGGACATGGGCGGCCGGGGCGGCGAATGGGACAGGGGACGGTGCAGCGGCGCGGAACCGGCAGGACGCCGGTTCCGCCATTATGCACCGGATCGCTGCCGGATCAGAAGCGGAGCGTCGCCGAGGCATAGAGCGTCCGGCCGGGCCCCGGCTGGTTCACCAGCCCCAGCGGGTCGACGTAATAGCGGTCGGTCAGGTTCATCACCGACAGGCTGGTGGTCAGGTTCTCGTTGATCTCGATATCCGCGAACAGGTCGACCAGGGTATAGGGCTTCCAGGTCACCTGGGAAATGAACTGCGACGCGCCCTGGGCCGTGACGTCGCCATGGCCGATGGCGCGGGGCCCGATATGCGAGACGCGGCCGCCCAGCGTCAGCATGTCGTCGAACAGCAGCTGCGACAGCGTCAGGTCGGCCGAATATTCCGGCGGCACATGATTGGTGGCATAGTCGCCATAGAGCGACTTGTCGATGCAGCTGTCGGCCGTGCGGCAGAATTCGACGTTCAGATAATAGTTTGCGGAAAACTCCGCCGTGAACCCGGCCTGGCGATACCGGCCGGAGATTTCCAGGCCTTCGAACTTCGCCCGGTCCAGATTGTAGATATGCATGCTCCAGTAATTCTGTTCGGTGTTGTGATACCACTCGCGCGCGATGTAGTCCTGAACATCCCAGTTGAAATAGCTGAGCTTGACCATGGCATCGTCGGCGGGGTCGAGCACGCCGCGCAGACGCTGATTGACGCCCAGCTCCCAGTTCCGCGACCGTTCCGGCGTGACGTCGGGGTTGACGCCCATGGTGAAGGCCGATGCGGTCTCGATCAGGCTGGGCGCCCGCATCACATTGGAATAATTGACATAGAGCTGTGTGCCGTCGAAGGGCTCCACCGTCACGCCCAGCGACGGGCTGAAGCCGCCATCGCTGAAACGCGTGTCGTAGTCATAGCCGCGTTCGAGATAGGGATCGTTGCGATCCTCGGTCCGGAAGTGCATGTAGCGCAGGCCGCCATTCACCGTCAGCCAGTCGGTGGCCTGCCACGCGGCCTTGACGAACCCGGCCGCCTCCTCACGTTTTGCATCGCGATAGTCCAGCCAGGTTTCCGCCTCGCGGGTGCCGTCGCTCGGCCCGGTATCCTCGCCGCGATAGGACAGGCCATAGGTGAAGGTGGTGTCGCCGAAGCCGGTCGCCACCCGGCTGACATTGGTGATCTCGGCCCCCCACATATCGGTGTCCGAGCCTGCGCGGAAATCGCCCGGCTGGGGTGGCCGCCAGCCGGTGCGGAGGGGATTGCGCAGTTCCAGATGCGACCAGTAGAGATTGGCCTTCAGGTCGATCAGCGGTTCGCCCTCGGGCTTCCAGCGATAATTGAAGGTGCCGGTATCCAGCCAGGTGCCGGCGGTCTGGCCCAGCTGGACCGCCTGCGAAGTCTCGCCCGTCAGCCGCGAGGCGATGCGGTCGCCGGCCTCGCTGCGGAATTTGGTATAGCCCAGCTGCACGGCATGGCCGTCGCCGAAGCGCAGCCCCGCCTTGCCCAGCCACGAGGTGGTCTCAAGCTCGGTGTTCAGCACCTCTTCGCCGGCGCGGTAATTGGCGATGCCGCCATTCTGGTAGCGGGCATCGACTTGGGTGCAGCTGCCCCAGCTGGTGCAGTATTCGCCCGGCCCCAGATTGGTGACGGTGGCCGCCGGGCCATGGCTGCCGGCATGGTAATTGCCCTGTTTGCGATAGGCATAGGCGGCGAGCAGATCGATATCGGCATCGCGATAGGCGGCAACCGCGCTGCCCGAGCCGCTGGTCGGCTCCGCCCAGCCGGGCCGGTCGAGGCCGGTGGGGCTGGCGGTGGGCGCCGCCGGGGAATTCGACGGCCAGGCATAGCCCGCCGCATCGCCGGCCTTGGGCGACGAGGTGTTGGTGCCGAACCCGCCCTTCAGCCGGACGCCGAAATCCTCACCCTCCTGCACGATGTCCCGGGCCGAGAGCGTGCGCATCGCCACCGTGCCTGCCGTACCGAAAGACGAAACGTCTGAGCCCTTGGTGATGTCCACCTCCGCCAGCAGATCCGGATCAACGAAGGTGCGGTTCGATGCGCCCTGATAACCCTGATAGACGGTCACCAGATTCTCGGCGCCGTCGATGGTGGTCGCCACCCGGCCCATGCCCTGCATGCCGCGGATGTTGACGTCGACCGATCCGGCGCCGTTGCGCGCCTCGCCCGACATCACGCCGGGCACGCCGCGGAAGATGTCCGCCGGGCTGCTGCCGCGGAAGCGCTGGATGGTTTCGCCCGAAATATGCGCCACCGGCGCCGCGGTCTCATAGGGTTTGTCGGTTGCAGGAATGGCGCTGGTTACCACCAATGGCTGCAGCTGCCGCGCTTCGCTGCTCTCGGGCGCCGCCTGGATGATCACCGCCTCGCCGCTGAACCGCCAGGTGAGACCGGTGCCGGCCAGCAGCCGGACCAGGGCGGCATCCTCGGCATAGCTGCCGGTCAGGCCGCCGGTCGATCGGCCGCGCAGCAACTCACCCTCCGCCACCACCTGGCGGCCGCTGATCTCGGAGAACCGCACCAGCGCCGCCGCCAGCGGCTGCGGGGCGATGGCATAGCTGCGCAGCTCCGACACCTGCGCTGCAACCGGCGCCGGCGCCACCGGCAGCATCGCCCCGGTCATCAGGAACACCAGCGTCGCGGCGCCCCGCCCGGCCCCGAGACCCCGCCCCGCCCCGGGACCCCGCCCAATCTTCCGGTTCCGTCTCGTCATGTGATCCGGCATTCCCGGCCGTCCTTCCCTGTCGGTCATGTCCCATGATCGGCCGCCTGCATGCGGCCCTCATGATCCAGACACCCGGGGGGCGCGGGGTTATGATCCGGCCTGTGGTTTTTTTGCGGGACAGCGGTTTTTTTTCAGCCCGCCCGGGTGATCAGGGCCAGCCCGGCCAGGCGGCGGATCCTCAGATCCAGCGTCTCGGCCAGGATGTCGAGGGCCCGATCGGGGCGGGTCAGGTCGAAGACGGCGGTCACCTTCAGGCCCGCCACCCGCGCGCCCACCGGAACGATCCGGCCCGGGCGGTAGCGCTCCAGATCCTCGACCACCGCCGCCAGCGTCTCGTCCTCGAAAACGATCCGGTCGCGGCGCCAGGCCAGCACCTCCTGCGCGCGGCAGGGGCGGGGCTCTCCGGCGGCATGCGCGTCGAAGGCCGATCGGTGGCCCGCCGCCAGATCGACCGGCGCCCCGGCGGCGGGGTGCAGGCGAAGCCCGCCCTCCAGCGCCGCCGCGATGGTCACGCCGCCGCGGCGCTTCACATCGAACGCCCCGGCGACGGTGGTGGTGGCGGCGGTGGCGGTGATCAGCCCCTGGCCGGTGCGCAGCACGAAGGGGCGCGGATCGGCCGCCGGACGGAACCAGGCCTCGCCCGCCTCCAGCGTGACCAGCCGCCGGCTGCCGTCCAAACGAGTGGACAGGGCCGAGCGCCCGCCCAACTCCACCCGGCTGCCATCGGCAAGCACCAGCCGGCGGCGTTCGCCGGTGCCGGTCGTCTCGTCGGCCAGCAGCCGGCCGGGGGCCACCAGCTGCGATGCGGCCGCACCCGCCATCAGCGCCACACCGCCGGTCAGCACCCCCCGCCGGCTGACCCGTCGGCGGGCCTGCATGCGCTGCCAGGCGGGTTGCACCGCGCCGAACCGGTCCCACAACTCTTCCGCCCGGGCATAGGCGGCAACCCGCCCCTCGCCACCGGCCAGCCAGCGGGCGAAGGCGGCGCGATCCTCCGCCGCCACCGGCTCCTCGTTCAGCAGCAGGAACCAGCGCATCGCCGCGGCGCGGTCATCCTCGTCGATCACGCCCGCCATCAGCCGAGCGCCCGGTCCAGATCGACCATGGCCGAGGCGATCTGCGAGATCACGGTGTTGCGTGAAATGCCCATGCGCTCCGCGATATCCATATAGCTCAACCCCGCCAGCCGGCTCAGCACGAAGACCTGCCGCCGCCGCCGGGGCAGGGCCTCGATCGCCTTCAGCAGCCGCCGCAGCTCCGCGCGATGGATGACGGTATCCTCGGGGCTCGCGACCGGCGCCGGGATCGCGGCCATCGCCGCGTCATCCAGCGCCACCTCGCCCCGGCGTTTCGTATTGCGCAAATGATTGAGGGTCAGATGCCGCACCGCCGCGGTGATATAGGCCTGGCTCACCGGCGGCGGATCGGCATGGGTGCTGCGGCCCAGCAGGTTGACGAAGGCCTGCTGCACGAGATCCTCGGCCGTCACCGGATCGCCCAGAATCCGCCGCGCGATCGCCCGCAGACGATCGCGTTCATGACCATACAGCCTGGATATCGAGAGCGCGCGCGTCGCCACCCCTCCCCGCCCCCCTGATCGGTGATCTGCGGTGAATGAAGCTGGCGGCTGGCTGACGGCAGTCTAGTACTACAGTTGCATATTATATCTTTTCGCCCCATGCGAAATGGCCGCAACCGCTTGATGTGACTGCCGCCACCGAAACCATGCCCAGACGTCCCCTGCGTGGCGTTGTGTCGCGAACAGAAGCCTGGAGAGAAGCCGCCTGATTTCAGCTGTA